>JAQVRJ010000058.1 GCA_028701115.1 Clostridia bacterium | reverse complement strand
AGCTCCAAAATATTTTATAAAAAGACTTGCTAAAATTATATATATATGTTATAATTTTAGATAACTTAAGATGAATTTGACAAAGAGTGGGGGTAACCTGCTCTTTTGTTTAGGAAAGGAAGAATATGAAACAGATAGAAAAAGAAGTATTTGATTTATCTTTACATTATACAAAAGATAATAATATAAAGATATATGATGTTGTATATGATAAGCAAGGAAAAGATATGTATTTATCGATATATATTGATTCGGATAATGGAATATCAATTGATGATTGTGAAAAGTTTTCACAATATATAGATCCTATTATTGACGAAAAAATAAATATTGATGAACAATATTTTTTAGAAGTATCTTCTGCAGGGTTAGAAAGAACATTAAAAAGTGATAAACATTTCGAAGATAATATAAATGCATTAGTATCAGTGCGTTTATATAAACCAAAGGATAAGAAAAAAGAATTTATAGGAATATTAAAACAATATAATGGTAATGAAATTATAATTGATTGTGATGGCAATGAATATACTTTTAATATGAAAGATATTTCAATAGTTAAAACTGTATTCGATTGGAATAATGAAAGGGGTAATAAAAATGCCAAGTAATAAAATTGATAGTAAAAATTTTCTTAAAGCAATTAGCCAATTATGTGAAGAAAAAGGATTAAGTGAAGAATATATATTAGATGCATTAGAACAAGGATTAGTAAAAGCATATAAAAAGAATTCCGGTAATGAAAATTTAAAAGTTGAAATAAATTTAAAAAAAGGTAAAATTAAAATGTATGCTCAAAAAGAAGTTGTTCAGTTAGAAGATTTTATAAGTACTGGTTATCAAATTACATTAGAGGATGCTCAAAATATTAAATCAAGTTACAAACTAGGAGATATTGTTAATGTTGAAGTTAAACCATATAATCTAGGAAGAGTAGCTGCACAAACTGCAAAACAAATAATATTTGAAAGAGTTAGAACAGCTGAAAAGAATAATATTTTTAATGAATTTAATGATAAAAAAGGTGAATTGATATCTGGTATAGTACAAAAAGTAGACGAAAATTTTATAAATGTTAATTTAGGAAAACTTGAAGGAATATTACCAATAAATGAATTAGTTCCAAAAGATAATTTTAATGTAAATGATAAAATTAAAGCATATATAATTGATATTAGAAAAAATAATAAAGATGTACCAGAAGCAATTCTATCAAGAACAAATCCTGGATTTATTAGAAGATTGTTTGAAATTGAAATACCAGAAATATTTGAAGGAATTATAGAAATTAAATCAGTATCAAGAGATGCTGGTTCAAGAACAAAAATAGCTGTATATTCTAAAGATGAAAATATAGATCCAGTTGGATCTTGTGTTGGACAAAAAGGTATAAGAATCGAATCAATACTTAAAGAAATTAATGGCGAAAAAATAGATATAGTTGAATGGAGTTCAGATATATCTCAATTTATAGCAGCAGCTTTAAGTCCAGCTCAAGTAATAGCTGTTGATGTTAATGAAGATGAAAAGGCATCAACTGTAGTTGTACCAGATGATCAATTATCTTTAGCTATAGGTAAAGAAGGACAAAATGTTAGATTAGCAGCTAAGTTAGTTGGTATTAAAATTGACATCAAGACTGAAACACAAATTAGGGAACAAATCTTAGAGTAGGTGAATAAATTTGAATAATGTAAAAAAAGTACCAATGCGTAAATGTGTTGGATGCAATGTATCAAAACCTAAAAAAGAGTTATATCGAATTGTTAAAATTCAAGATAATTCTATTAAGTTCGATTCAACAGGAAAAATAAATGGTAGAGGTATATATATATGTAGTATGAATTGCTTAAACAGGGTTATAAAATCTAAAAGATTAGAAAAAGAATTTGATATTAAAATTTCTGAAGAAAAATATAATCAATTGGTAAACGATTTAAATAAAAGTATAAGTGGAGGTGAGATTATTGGGTAAAATGAAAGTTCATGAATTAGCAAAAGAATTAGATATAAATGCGAAAGATTTATTAGAAAAAATTAAAAGTTTAGGTTATGAGGTAAAAAGTCATTTATCTGTTATAGATGATGATATTATTTCTGCCGTAAAAAAATCAAATGTAAGTTTAAAAACTAAAACAGTTAAAGACGATATAAAAGAAGAGAAAAATATGACAACTAAAAAAGAAAAAAATATTAATCCAATTATTATAAGACGTGAGGTGCAAGTAGTTAATCAAGAACCTAAAGAAATTAAAAAAGAATTTCAAAAAAAAGAAGAAATTGGCGTTGTAAAAAGAAAATCTGAAAGAGATTATAATATAATAAATAGAAATAAACAGAAAACTCAAGTTGGTTCTATTGCTGATTTATTTAAAAAACCAGTTTCTCAATCTGACACAAATGAAAAAACTGAAAAAGAATCTTCATCAAAAAGGGTTAATACATATGCTATATTAGAAAAACAAAGAAATAGAAATTATAGTAATACATCTAATAAATTTAATACTTCTGCTTCTTCAGATAATAAGCAAAATAATAGAGATAATAATGTTAGACAATACAAAACAAATTCTCAACAAAAACAAGAATATAATAAGCCTAATAAACCACAATTTGATAAACCTTATGATAACAGAAATAAACCTAATAATACTGGTAGAAAATTAGATAAAGATACAAAAACTGCTACTACACAAGTATTCAATGATGAACCTCATAAAGATTATAGAATTAGTAAAAAGCCAGTTCAACAAAATGATGATAATAAGAAAAATGCAAATCGTTTCAGTAAACATTCAACTAATGATGATTTAGATATGGATAAATTAAAAGATTTAAAAAGCCATGATTCATTATCTGGATTATTTAATGATTCTGAAGGTGGAATGTTAGATTATTATGATGTATCAAATCATAGGAAAAATAAAAAAGCATTTAATAAAAAGCAAAAAGAATTAAATAAAAAGAAATTTGAAAAGAATAAAATTTTCGAATTAAAAGAGATCACAATACCTGAATCAATAAGTGTTAAAGATTTAGCTGAAGCAATGAAGAAAACTTCAGCAGAAGTAATTAAAAAATTATTTAACTTAGGGATAATGGCTACAATTAATCAAGAATTAGATTTTGATACAGCATTTTTAGTAGCGCAAGAGTTTACTATAAATGCTATAAAACAAGTTGTTGTAACTGATGAAGAAATATTATTTGATGAAACAGAAGATATTCAAGAAGATTTATTGCCAAGAGCACCAATAGTAGTTGTAATGGGGCACGTTGATCATGGTAAAACTTCATTATTAGATGCAATAAGATCAACGAATGTTTCTGAAAAAGAAGCTGGTGGGATTACTCAACATATCGGAGCATATAAAGTAAATGTTAATGGTAGAGATATTACATTTTTAGATACACCTGGTCATGAAGCGTTTACATCTATGAGAGCAAGAGGAGCAAAAATTACAGATATAGTTATATTAGTAGTTGCTGCAGATGATGGTATTATGCCTCAAACTGTTGAAGCTATAAATCATGCTAAAGCTGCAAATGTTCCAATAATTGTTGCTATAAATAAAATGGATAAACAAGGTACAAATATTCAAAAAATTAAGCAATCATTATTAGATTATGAACTAGTTCCTGAAGAATATGGTGGTAAAACAATATGTGTACCTATTTCTGCTAAAAATCATCAAGGAATCAATGAGTTACTAGAGATGGTACTTCTTGAAGCAGATATGCTAGATTTACGTTCAAATCCAAATAAACAATCGAAGGGTACTGTTATTGAATCAAGATTAGATACAAATAGAGGTACTGTTACTACATTATTAGTTCAAAGAGGTACTTTAGATATTGGCGATACAATAGTTTTAGGTAATAATATAGGTAAAATTAGAGCAATGGTTGATGATAAAGGGAAGAATATTGAACATGCTGGTCCATCAACACCAGTAGAAATAATTGGATTACCTGAAGTTTCAGTTTGTGGAGATATCTTCTATGAAGTTGAAAATGAAAAAGTTGCTAAACATTTAATTGAACAAAGAAGAATTAGACAAAGAGAAAAAAATTTGAAAACTAATAATATTATTACTGTTGAAGATTTATTTAATAAAAT
>JAQVRJ010000001.1 GCA_028701115.1 Clostridia bacterium | reverse complement strand
CTATATAAATCATTTATCTTATCTTCAACAGCACCAACTAAAAATTCTATATTATTTATATTATTATTTTTAGCATTTACTTCCGCATCTTCAATTGCTTGTTCAACTATTTCAATTGCATATACTTCTTTTGAAATATCACTACAATATATTCCTATTGTACCTATACCACAATACAAATCAAATAATATATTAGCGCTTTCAACATATTGTTTAGCAATATCATATAAAACTTTTGCTTGAACTGGGTTTACCTGATAAAATGAATTAGGAGATATATTAAATACATACTCACCTAGCTTATCTTGTATATATCCATTACCATACAATACTTTGTTTTCGTCACCCATAATAACATTACTATTTCTCATGTTTATATTTTGTACAACAGTTTTTACTTGCTCGAAATTTTTAACTAATTCTTTTTCTAAATCTTTTAAACCATTACTAAAATTATTAGTAACAAATATTACCATTATTTGTTTTGTATTAAATCCAATTTTAATTACTATATGTTTTAAATAACCTTTACCAGCGATTTCATCATATATAGATATGTTATTATCCTTTATATATTGCTTAATATATCTTATTATTTTTGCACTTTCTGCATATTCAATTTTGCATATATCGTTAGAAACTATATCATGTGAACGTGGTGCATAGAATCCAATTACAGGCTCACCATTATTATCTAAGCCAACTGGATATTGTACTTTGTTTCTATACTCATAAGGATTATCCATTCCTATTATATCTATAATTTTATTTTCATCTAAACCAAATTTTTTAAAACTATTTTTAACTTGATTCATTTTTATATCTAATTGTTTTTTATATTCAATATGTTGCATATTGCATCCACCACATCTCACATATTGGCTACAAAAAGGTTCTTCCCTATATTTGCTTTTTTCAATAATTTCGATTATTTTACCAATAGCATAATCTTTGCTTACTTTTATTATTTTAATCTTAACCTTTTCATCAATTATTCCGTCTTTTATAAAAATAGGAAATCCTTCAATTTTAGCAACACCTTCTGCATTTATTCCCATATCTCTTATATCTACAATATATTCGTTATTCTTTAATATTTCCATGTTTATCTTCCTTTTCTTTAATATATATTATTATACTATATATTAGATTAAAGTACAATTATATATAACAAAAGAGCTTTCATTTTGAAAGCTCTTTTTAAATTAACTATCTTATTTTATTTTTTAGCGTCTTCTATTTCTAATTGTTCAATTAAATCATTTAAATCTTGCATATATCTTCCATAATCTTCCCAATTTGAATTTTGCATTGCATTCTTTAATTTATTATTTGTCTCAATAATTGTCTTTATAATGTCTTGTTCTGTAGTAACTTCACCTTCACCTGGTGTAACTATTCTTTCATTTAATAATTTTTCTAATGCTAGTTCAAATGTATCCGCCATAGCTAAATTATTTCCATCAGATACAATTATTTTCTTTATAGCTGGTATCTGTGATGAATTTGATGCTGCTAAATATATTGGTTCTATATATAACAATGAATCTCCCACTGGAACTATTGTCATACTTCTAATTATGCTCGAACCACCTGTACTCCATAAGTTTAAATCTTTAGAAATATCTGCATTTTGATTTATTTGATTATCAAACTGAATTGTTCCTAAAATATTTCTTTCAGTATTAAACTTATACAATTGCATTTTACCATATTCATCTTTATTTGACTTGGCAGCTGACCATGCTATTAAATTACTCCTATTATTTGGTGTAAACTGTTGCATTAAAGCAAATTCTAATTTCTCATCTAAAACCGTTAAACCATAATATGGATCCATAACTTCTTCTTTTGCTCCATTATTATGTGTAGATATTTGCCATACATCTTCATTTCTATAAAACATTTCTACATTATCTACATGGTATGCAAGTAATTGATTTACTTGTACTTTGTATAAGTACTCTGGAAATCTTACATGTGACCATATTTCATCAGATAATCCTGTGTCAATATTTTCGAACAATGATGGATACATATTATAATACGCCATTGCTATTGGATCTGTTTGATCTATAATATAAAATTTTGTTGTTCCATCATATGCATCTATTATTACCTTAACTGAATTTCTAATATAATTATATGCTGTTGAATACATTGAACCATTTGCATATTTAATATTAGCATATGTCATTTGTGAATATGGATAATTTGTTGTAGTTGTATATGCATCTAATACCCACATTAACTTTCCTTCTGCTGTTATTACTAAATATGGATCTGAGTCATATTCAAAGAATGGAGCAACTTTATTTGCTCTTTCGATAATATTTCTATTTATTAATAAACTACTATCATTAGCTATATATTGTGAATAAATCAATTTAGGATCACTATATTTTAATGCCATTAGAATTCTGTTTCCTAATGTCAAATCTATTCCTGAATCGCCTTCATAAATATATTCTTGTTCTCCAGATTCTCCAGTTGGATAATCAAATTCTTTAATATTATTTGCATTAACTACTACGTGCTCATTTAATAATTCACCATAATATATTCTTGGTTGTGTTATTATTAAATCTTCTTGTGAATAATCCGCTATAATATCTTTAAGTATATAATTAGGATATCCATTTTCATCAATACTATTAACTGATGAAGCTGTTATACCATAACCATGCGTATATTGAAATCTTTTTAATACATAACTTTTATCTTTTAATTGATCTTCATTTAATTCTCTTGCTGCAATAAATACAGCTTTCTTTTCTCCATCTATATCATATACAGCAATATCTACATCGTTAAATGTATAATATCCTCTAATTGTTTGATATTGATTTAACACTTTTAGTGTTGCTCTATAATCTAATATACGAGCATTATCTATTAATTCCATATTATCATTAATTTCATTTAATGAAATATTTGTTGTTACATCATAATATTTTTCATCCACATCAAGATTATATCCTTCTTTTGTATATTTCATATTATAACTAATATATTCTCTTTCCATATCTAATTCATTTGGTGAAACAAAAAATGTATCTACAACACCTACAACTAAACCATGCAATATTAAAACTGCTGGCAATACAGCTAATGCAATTACAGTTTTTTTAATATTACCTTTCCTTATAAATAAAGCTGCAATTATAATGCATATTACGGTTATAACTGGTAATGCTAAATAAACATATCTTGAAATATTAACATCTATAAATCCTGCTCCAACCAATGAAGTTAATGTTCCATTTATACTTTTATCTAAAAAATTTGAAAATACTAATCCTTCAACACTTATAGCAAAAGTAAATGCACAAATCAATAAAAAAATTCCTATATTTACAAAATTATGCATTACAAATATTTTATTTGTAAATGTATTTTTTGTAATACCTTTTAATGCTAATTTACTCATTCCATATAGATAATAACAAATTGTATATGCAATTAGTATTACCATTAAAGCACTTAACGAACCAAGTAATTCAATTACTAATGGTCTTTGGAATACAAAATATGATATATCTTTCATAAATATTGGATCTGTTAAATTAAATAATACTGAATTCAAAAATAATAATACTTCTTCACTCATTGTACTAGCAAATGCAAAACTTAATATAACAGCTGCTATAAAAGATAATGTTTTATTGGGCATTTTACTAAACATTATATGCTCATTAGCACACATCTGTTTTAATCCTTTATTTACAAAAATATTAGTAACAAAAAATACAACAAAAACTACAACAAATGATATTAACATTAACAAAGCTTTTGTAGATAAATTCGTCCAAAACACATCAGTAAAGTTTTCTCCAATTTCCTGATACTCCATGTATTCAATATTTAATGCTACAGCTCCAACTATTGCATATATTACCATAAATGCAATAAATGCTAAAAGTACAATTGTCCTAATTTTCATCCTCTTTTTAAACAATACGACTTCCATAATTATTCCCCCCTTACACTACATAATTGAATCCACAAATTCCTTTGCCACAAAAGGTTGCATATCTTCAATTTGTTCACCAATTCCTATATATTTAACTGGTATATTTAATTCTGATACTATACCAACAACAAAGCCACCTTTTGATGTTCCATCCATCTTTGTTAAAACAATACCTGTAACTTTTGCAGTTTCAGTAAATAATTTTGCTTGATTAATAGCATTTTGACCTGTTGTACCATCCAAGACTAATAATGTTTCTTTACTAGCATCTGTTAATTCTCTATCTATAATCTTATTCATCTTTGCTAATTCTTCCATCAAATCTTTTTTATTATGCAATCTACCTGCTGTGTCTACAATTAAAACATCATAGTTTTCTTGTTTTGCTTTTACTATTGCATCAAATACAACTGATGCAGGATCTGTTCCTTCAGGTTTCTTTATTATATCTGCACCTGCTCTTTGAGTCCAAACTTCTAATTGTTCAACAGCTGCTGCTCTAAAAGTATCTGCTGCTGCAACTAAAACCTTTTTACCTTGCTTTCTCAAATTATTAGATATTTTACCAATCGAAGTTGTTTTACCAGCACCATTTACTCCAATAACAAGTATTACTGATAATTTATTATCTAACTTTAATTGTGTATCTTGTCCATTAAATAATTTTTCTATTTCTTCCTTCAATACATCTTTTACAATATCTGCATCTTGAATATTTTCAGTTTTAATTCTATCTCTTAATTTATTTATAATCTTTACACTTGTATTAGCACCAAAATCTGACATTATTAAAATTTCTTCTAACTCAGCTAATAATTGTTCATCAACCTTACGAAAATTCTTAATTATATCATTAACTTTATCTTCAAAAACTTCTTTAGTTTTAAAAAGTTTCTCTTTTAATTTATCAAAGAACATGTTATATCCTCCTTATTATTAAAAATGATATAAAAGGATTTCCCTTTCATATCATTTTATAATCGTATTATCCTATTTTTTATTAATACCATATTTTTTCATAAAAGCTTCTGCTCTACTACCTTTAGCTCCGGTCATATCTTGTTTACCATTATAAAATGGATGACATTTTGAACAAGATTCAACTTTTAATTCAGCCTTTGTAGAACGTGTTTTAAATTTATTACCACATGAACAAATTACTTCTGCTTCTTCATATTTAGGATGTATTCCTTCTTTCATTACTTTCACCTACCTTCAAATTTCGTATTATTTATATTAAAGTTTTAACTTTTTATAATTACGCCTTATAATATTAACATAAAAATATTCATATTTCAAGTCTTTTTATAGTTATTTTATATATTTTATATATAATTCTCTTGCTGTCTGTGGACTATCAACACCGTCAGCATTCTTAATTGGCGCAAATTCGTGTTCTCTTTTTACTCTTAAAACTAGCATTTTGTCGGCTTTATAAAATGCATCAAATATAAAACATTCAAATTTATATGCATTTTCTTCTGTTGGAATAACCTTTTTACCGTTTTCATCAATATAATCAGTTTTCTTTAAAGCAACATGATATGGTAATTCCCCTCCTTCAATTAAATCAACTAAATCAATACTGAAAATATGTGCTAAAATATTAGCTTCACTAAATTTTAATTCTCCATCAGCAAGTGTTTGTTTACTCATTTCATCAGATATTTCTGTATATTCAACTACACTTGGTCTACCATTTCTTAAACAAAATACTCCTACTTTTTCTGTTGGGTTTGCTTTTAGAACAGACTTTGATGCAACTAAAACTTTTTGGTCAATAACTAAACCTAAAAATTCTAAATCTACAAGTTTAGCTAATATATTATCTATACCACATACAAAAAACCACTTAACACCATTTTCTCTCATTTCATCTGTTATATGATTTTTCTTTAATGCAGTAAATATTCCTCCATGTCCATCTGCACCTTCTTTTACTTTCCACTTTTCTTCTAAAACTATATTACCATTTTTTAATATCATTGGTAATTCACCTTGAACAAAAAACTTAATTGATTCTTTAGGATATCCAAAATATTTATTTATTTCAAAAAACTTTATAGTATCATTATTATTTTCGCTACTCGTCATTATATACCAAGGTATAACAACACCATATTGATTCTTTATTTCTTTTAATCTACTACATAATATCTCAAATAATGATTTCTTCTCAGTATCTAAATCAAGTATATATGCACCTTTAGGCCCATTAAAGCCTAATCTTGTACCTTGTCCCCCAGCCATTGTTACTACTGCATATTGTCCTTTTTTTACTGCTTCAAGACCTATTTCTTCATATTTCTTTTTATCTTCTTCAGATATTTTACTTTTATCTAAATGTTCTATAGGTTCTATACAATCTATTTTCTTTTCTATCGTAGATGCATAAATTCTCTCCATTAACTTAGAATTTATAGATATCTCTTTTTTATTTATTTGTTTTATTTGTTCAACATCGGTTAATCCACCATAATCTGGATTATCTAATTGATTGGCTTGCAAAATATCTTCTTGATTAAATCTTGATGCATTTTCAAATTGGAATATTGGTTGCTTTTGTTTTTCTTCTTGAGATATATTATATAATTTATCCACTAAAGGGAAATCTATTTTTGAAACTTGATCAAATAATAAATTTTGTTCATTCATATTTAAGTTATTATAAAAACTTAATAAATGTTCCTGTCCATATTCATTTAACACACCTTTTACATCTTCTAAATTACTCATCTAAAAACATCTCCTTTTTAAATATAATTCTTTAGCAGTATGAGGGCTATCTTCTCCTTGAGCATTCTTTATTGGAGCAAACTCATCTTCTCTTTTAACTCTGTATATTAACATATCTTCAAAAAATTCAAAACTATCGAAAATATATGTTTCAAATTTAAATGCATTCGGTTCTGTAGCAATTACTTTAGTACCTAAAGAATTTATGTAATTACATTTCTTATAATCTGCATGATAAGGTAGTTTCTCATTAATTATTTGATACAAACTATCTATACTAAATAAATGACTTACTATATTTATATCTCCATATAATAAATTACCTTTTTCATCTTTTTTTCTTGACATTTCATCAGATATTTCATTGTAATTTACTATAACTTTTTTCCCATTTTTTATACAAAACACACCAGCTTTTTCCTCAGGTGCTCTTTTCTTTATAGACTTTGATGCTATTGGGCAATTAGCATTTATTGTTAATCCTAAAAATAAAGGATCAATAATATTGGCTAGTATATTATCTACGCCAGAAATAAATATCCAGCTTATTCCGGCATTATTCATTTCATCAAGTATACCGTTTCTATATAACGAACCAAATACACCACCATTGCCATTAGCGCCCTCTTTAATTAAATCTAATTCTTCTAAAATTATTTTCCCATCACTATCTAACATTGGTAATTCTTCTTGGTTAAAAAATTTAATCGCATTACTTGGATAATCAAAATATTCATGTTGTTCAAAAAATTCTAATGTCGCATCATAATTATCTCGACTTGTCATTATATAACATGGAATAACAACTCCATATTTTTCTTTTGCTTCTTTAAATCTATCTATCAATATTTCAAATATACTTTTAGCTGGTGTTATATCCAACATATATGTACCTTTCGGTCCATTATGACCTAAACGTGTCCCCTGTCCTCCTGCCATAATTACTACAGCATATTGATTATTATATATAATATTCTCACCAATTTTTATACATTCATTCTTTATTTCTTCATCTATTTCTTCTTTATCTATAACATCAATAGGTTGTATAATGTTTCTATCTATTACACCAATACTATCTTTGTTATCATAAATACTTTTTACAGTTTCAAAATCTAATTTCAATATTTGATCAAGTAATTTTTCTTTACTTTTTTCAGATAACAAATTATATCCTTTTAATACATGTAATTGATTATATTTTTCTAATATTCTTTTAGCTAAACTATACTTTTCGTCCATGAAAACCTCCGATATATTAAATTTTAATATTACCTCTTTGTCTAACTATTTCATATATACAAATTCCTGCAGACACACCTGCATTTAGCGATGAAACTTTTCCTTTCATTGGTATTTTTATAAGAAAATCACATTTTTCTTTTACCAATCTTCCCATACCTTTTCCTTCATTACCTATTATTAAAGCTATTGGTCCAGATAAATCTGTATCTGAATGTATTTTAGGAGCAGCAATATCTGTTCCAACAACCCATATATTCATTTTTTTTAAGGCATCAATTGTTTGTGCTAAATTATTGACACGTGCAATTGGCAAATAATTTGTCGCACCAACAGATACTTTTTCTACTGTTTCAGATATTAAAGCAGACCTTCTTTTGGGAATAATTAATCCATGTGCTCCTGCAACTTCACATGTTCTAATAATAGAACCTAAATTATAGGGATCCTCTATTTCATCAAGTATAACAATAAATGGTTCTTCTTTTTTTTCTTTTGCAATTTGTATTATATCTTCTATTTCACAATATTCCTTTGGACTAGTATATATAATTACACCTTGATGATGTCCAGTAATGGATATTTTATCTAATTTACATTTTTCAGCTTCAGTAATTACTATTTTTTTATCTTTTGCAATTTGTATAATTTGTATAATAGAACCTGTTCTTTCACCTTTTTGTATAACAAGTTTGTTAACTTCTCTACCAGATTTTAAAACTTCCATCACAGCATTTCTACCTTCAACAATATAATCATTCTCCATGAAATATCTCCTATTCATCAAGCTTTAATACACTCATAAATGCATCTTGTGGTAATTGAACACTACCAATCTGTCTCATTTTTTTCTTTCCTTCTTTTTGCTTCTCTAATAATTTTTTCTTTCTCGTTATATCTCCACCATAACATTTTGCTAATACATCTTTTCTTACAGCAGATATTGTTTCTCTTGCAATTATTTTTCCACCAATACAAGCTTGTATTGGTATCTCAAATTGTTGTCTTGGAATTACATCTTTCAATTTTTCAGCCATTCTCCTACCACGATCATATGCTTTTTCTTTATGTACTATAAAAGATAATGCATCAACTATATCACTATTTAGCATTATATCTAATTTTACTAATTCAGATTTTTCATATCCAATTATTTCATAATCAAAAGATGCATATCCTCTTGATCTAGATTTTAACGCATCAAAAAAATCATATATTATTTCATTTAATGGTAAATGATAAATTAAAGTAACTCTATTGTCATCTAAATATTTCATATCTATATATATACCTCTTCTTTGCTGACATATTTCCATTACATTTCCAACAAATTCTTTTGGTAATAATATTTGTGCTTCAACAATTGGTTCTTCCATATATTCTATTTCAGTAATTGGTGGCATATCCACAGGTGAATAAAGTAATATATCCTCTCCTGTAGTTTTATGCAATTTATATATTACACTAGGAGCTGTTGTAACGAGATTTAAATCATATTCTCTCTCTAATCTTTCTTGAATTATTTCCATATGCAATAATCCTAAAAAGCCACAACGGAATCCAAAGCCTAAAGCTTGAGATGATTCTGGTTCATATACTAATGATGCATCATTTAATTTCAATTTTTCTAATGATATTTTTAATAATTCGTAATCTTTACCATCTGCTGGAAATATACCAGAGTATACCATAGGCTTAACTTTCTTATATCCTTTTAACATTGTTTTAGCTGGCTTTAAAGTAGTAGTAATTGTATCACCAACACTAATATCTGATATAGTCTTTACACTTGCAGCAATATATCCTACTTCTCCCGCAACTAATTCTTTAACTGGTAAATAACCACCTGGTTTAAAATATCCTATTTCAGTTACTACATAATCTTGATTAGCTCCCATAAATTTTATTTCATCACCAACTTTAACACTACCATCTACTATTCTAACATGAGCTAAAGCACCTTTATAATTATCATAGTATGAATCAAATATTAAAGCTCTTAATGGTTGCTTTTCTTCACCATTTGGCGAAGGTATTATTGATACTATTTTTTCTAATACCTGTTCAACATTTAGTCCTGTTTTTGCAGAAATACATGGAGCATCACTTGCATCTATTCCAATAATATCTTCTATTCCTTTTTTTACCTCTTCAACTCGAGCATTAGGTAAATCTATTTTATTTATAACTGGAAATATTTCAAGATTATTTTCTAATGCTAAATATACATTTGCTAAAGTCTGAGCTTCTACACCTTGTGATGCATCAACTACTAGTATTGCTCCTTCACATGCAGCAAGGCTTCTAGATACTTCATAAGTAAAATCTACATGTCCTGGGGTGTCAATTAAATTCAATATATATTCATTTTTATCTTTTGCTTTATATATCATTCTAACTGCTTGTGCTTTAATTGTAATGCCTCTTTCACGTTCTATATCCATATTATCTAGAACTTGAGCTTCCATTTCTCTTTTCGTTAATACTCCTGTCATTTCAATTAATCTATCTGCAAGAGTAGATTTACCATGATCTATATGTGCAATTATACAAAAATTTCTTATTTTACTTTTATCTGTCATCTTTCTACCATCCTTAATTTAGCATATATTTTATCACATAATCTTTTTAAATACAATAAGAAAAGTACTATTAAAAGTATATAAATAATATATATACTTTTATTGCTTTACATAAATAGCTTTGCTTTTATTGACAAAAATACTTATTATTCATATAATCTAAAATGAGGTAAATCATAATGAAACTTAAAGAAAAAATAACAGAATTAAATAATGGTAAAACTGTAAAAGAAATATTAAAAACTAATTTTAATATTTCTAATAGACTAATTATTAAATTAAAAAAATATAATCAAATATTTTGTAACAATATTCCTTGCTATGTGAATCATATGGTTAAAACAGATGATATAGTATCTATTGAAATAAACTTTTCTGAAGAAGAAAATGATAATATTATTCCAATAAAAAAAGATATTTCAATACTTTATGAAGATGAATCTTTAATTATATTAAATAAACCGGCTAACACTCCCACTCACCCATCAATTTTACATTATTCAGATACAATATCCAATTATTTAAAATACTATTTTAATAGTAAAAATATTTTTATACCTATTAGGCCAATTAACAGATTAGATAAAGATACAAGTGGAATTATTCTATTTGCTAAAAACTCATTTATACAAGAAGCTTTAATAAAACAAATGAAAAATCATACTTTTAAAAAAGAATATATTTGCATTATAAATGGAATATTAAAAGGGAAAAATGGAACGATAGATTTACCAATTGCAAGAAAAAATAATAGTATTATTGAAAGATGTGTTAATGAAAATGGTCAAAAAGCAATTACTCATTATACAGTATTACAAGAATTTAAAAAGTATTCATTAGTAAATGTTATCCTTGAAACAGGAAGAACTCATCAAATACGAGTACATTTCTCATACCTACATCATCCATTAATAGGTGATGATATTTATGGAGATAAATCTAATCTATTAAAAAGACAAGCTTTACATTGCAGTAAAATTAGTTTTATTCATCCAATAATAAAAAAAGAAATCACAATTATTTGTAATATTCCAGAAGATATGAAAAGTTTATTAAAATAATATTATATACTTGTATATTTGTTTTTTTGTGATATAATCAAAATATAAAATAGGGGGAATATATGAAAGTAAGTAATGATATAGAATTATTATCTAATTATATAGCAAGATCTGGCGCAGAAATAAAACAAAATTCTAATTCATCATTCTTTTTTGTGCCATTTTTTGCAAATATATCAAAAAAAGAATTTAATAATTCAGCTGTTATATCTTCAGCATGTTGCTCAATAAATAATATTTCTAAAACATTCCCTTTTTGTAATATGCAAAACAACAGTAGCATTTCACATCTACTTGAAAATATTACTGGTGTGCCGGGTACCGATTATATGTTTAAATTCAACAGTATTGCAAAAGAAATTGGCAATACTAAAGATTTAAAAATAGATTATTCATATATACAAAATAATTTTAAAGAATTTTTAAAATAAGGAGACATAATGGAAAATTATAATGTTGGAAAAATATTAAATATAGATAATATAGATTTTTGCATATTATCCATCATCCCATATAAATCAAATAATTATATTCTTGCATCAGAATATATAATTGATACCATTCCAAATGATCCTAAAATGATTCTTTTAAAAGATAAAAAATATAATAATATGTTTGGAGCAAAATTTGAAATTATTGAAGATGAAAACTTAATTAAAAATGTTTTAAAAAACATATAATAAAATAAAAAATATTTCAATATTAAAAACAAAAGAAAGACAATAGGTTTATCCTATTGTCTTTCATATTTAGCAAATCTATAAGCCGGGTTCTGTATTAGACGATCATTTATCTAGATTATATATTGCTATATAATTCAAGCCACCTACCTAAACATAACGGGCCGTTATATATATTTATTTTTGGTGTTGCACCGAATGGGGTTTACACAAAATAATATGTCACCATATTACTAGTAAGCTCTTACCTCACTTTTTCACCCTTACATTACAAAGTAATGCGGTAATTTTCTGTTGCACTTTCCTTAAAGTCACCTTTACTGGACGTTATCCAGCATCCCCGCCCTATGGTGCCCGGACTTTCCTCATGCTTTCGCATACGATCATCTGATTTACTATATATATATTTTAATGCATTTTAGAATTATTGTCAATAAAAAACACATATCAAAAAAGATATGTTTTTATTATGCATAATTTTTAAAAATTCTAAGTTCTGAAAAATGCATTGAATTAAACTGTAATTTAGGTATGTCGAATAACCGGACTAATGCATACCGATCACAAATTTCAACCTCAGACATATGATAAATTTTTCCTATTCTTAAATGCTTTGATGCATTATCTTTGAAAAGCCAACTCATGTCGTGGTTGTTAATACAGGCAACATGCCTTATGCTAGGATCCATAATATGAAAATCACTAGAACCTTCAGAATATTGAATTTCTGCAAAACGCGTTGAATTAAACAACATGTCAGAAAATTCATTCAATTTAACTACTGGATTACCATTATCCATTTTTAAAGCTTTCAAATGATAAATCTTACCAGCAATTAATTTGTGTTCTCCATAATCATTAAGACTATCTTCTGCCTCAGTATCGTCAACACAGAATACATGTCTTGGTTTAGAATTAAATAAATCCATTTCCTTCATAATAAATTCCTACTGATTAGTAATTATACAGTAAATTTAGATTTTATGCAAATAGCAAATCCATAAGCTAATTTCTATTACTATACATTTTGGAATTGTTGTCAATAAAAAATACATATCAAAAAAGATATGTTTTTTAGCATTCATTAACAACGGGAACAATCTCAGAAAAATGTCCTGCATTAAACTCCAAATTAGGGAATTCATGCAATAGAACATATATGCCTTGTATATCAATATGGACTTCTAACACATGATAAATTTTCCCTCTTTTCAAATACTTTGATGCATTATCTTTGCAACCAAATATGAAGTCATCATTATTAACACAAGCAATATGCCTCATTCTAGGATTACGAATATCAAAATCACCAAACCTTTTTTCATATTCAACTTCGACGAAACGATTTACATTAAAAAAAGCGTCTTCGAGTTCTTTCAATGCAACTTCTAAATAAATCTTGTCATTTTCTACAACTTTTTTTACAGCATCCAAATGATAAAATATGCCAGGAATTAAATTGATATGTCCAGTATCATTAAGACCATCTAATGCCTCAGTAGTGTCAACGCAAAACACAAGTCTTGGTTCAGAATTAAATAATAAATTCACTTTTTTCATAATAATTTCCTACTAATATTATAATTATACTATAAAATTATATTTTATGCAAATTAGCAAATAATCAATAAGACAGATTAACTATTAGTTTATTATTTATTTAAATTATATATTACTATGCATTTTGAATTTATTTCAAAAAAACACAACATATCAAAAAGATATGTTGTGTTAGCATATAGCTTCCCTACGAAAAATAATTTCTGAAAAATGTGTTGATTGAAACTGCAAACCAGAGAATTCAAGCAAACGAATTCTCGTATGCCAATCATGAACTTCGACTTCCGATACATGATAGATCCATCCTACTTTCAAATACTTTGATGCATTATCGTTGAAAGACCAATAAATATCTTCATTATTAATACAAACAACGTGTCGCATTCTAGAATCAAAAATATGGAAATCACTAAAATCTTTCGAATATTCTACTTCTGTAAAGCGCATTGAATTAAACCACAATTCAGGAAATTCATTTAATTGAACTAATGTATAGTTATCATAAACTTTTAGAGCTTGCAAATGATAAACCATACCAGCCATTAAATTAATTTCTCCTTTATCATCAACACCAACTTTAGCGTTAGAATCATCTACGCAAAGTAAATGTCTTAATTTAGAATTTAAATAATCTAAATCCTTCATAATATAATTTCACTTACATAATAATTATACAACAAATATAGATTTTATGCAAATTAGCAAATATATAATCTAATTTCTATATTAATTCACTATTTATCCAGATTATATAGTACTATATATTTTAATTTTTCAAAAAAAAATTACATATCAAAAAAGATATGTTTTTTTAGAACTCTTCATCTTCAGAAATGCTAATTTCTGAAAAATTAATTGAATTGAACTGCAACTTAGGAAATTCAAGTAAACTAACTCTTGTATGGAATCCGTGAACTTCAATCCCCAAAGCATGATAGATTTCTCCTACTTTCAAATGCTGTGATGCATTACCATTTAAAGACCAATTTATGTCTTGATTATTAACACAAACAACATGTCGCATTCTAGTATCACGAATATCAAAATCACTAGAATTTTCATAATACTCAACTTCGGCAAAACGCGTTGAATAAAACCATAATTTAGGCAATTCTTTTAATTGAACTAATGTAAGGTCATTATTAACTATTAAATCTTCCATATGATAAATCATACCAGTAGACAAACAGTTTTCTCCGCAATCATCAGGAACATTTTGAATCTTAGTATTATCTTTACATAAGACATGTCTCTGAGCTAAATTTGAAGGATCAAATTCTTTCATAATAAATTCCTATTACTTTATTATTATACAATAAAATTAAATTTTTAGCAACCTAACTACTGAAATAGCATTAATTAATGGCTATATTCCAGCCACAAAGATAAAAAATAATACATATGGCACCCCATATATATTATTGACATTATAACTATATTATTCTATTTTAGCTCCACAATTTGGACAGAAATCATCACTAGATTTAATATTTGCGTTACAATTTTTGCATTGTATTTCCGAAACGATTACCTCTTCAACTGATTCAGCTTCAATCTTTACATCTGCAATATTTTCTTCTTCATTATCTTGTTTAGTAGGAACATAATCAGGTTGTTTAGTTCCACAATAATGACAAAATGTACTATTCAAATCTATTTCTTTATCGCAATTTGTACATTTTCTTACACTCTTTAATTCAAGTATTCTTTCTTGTGCTTGACTATTTTCTAATTGCATTCTTTTTAATTCATCAAATTCATTTTGAAATTTATCATTATTTAATAATTCACCTTTGAAATATGTTTCACAATATTCTTTACCTATTGATTGATATATTTCTTTCATAGCAGATTCATTATCCATTATTAATAATTTCAATTTTCCTTCTTCAATAATCTTTCCAGATGTTTTTGTTGCAGATTTATATGTATCTGAAACAACTTTACCGAAATCATCTAATATACCCATTCCACATTCCCCCTTTATTCACTTTTTTTAGCTCTTGTCATAAGTTTTGTAACCATCTCTTTTGGATCTTGTCCTTCAAACAACACACTATATGTTGCATTTATAATTGGTGTTTCAACATCATATTTTTCAACTACCTTTTTTGCAACTTTTGTTGCAATAATACCTTCAACAACCATACCAACTTGTTTTATTGCTTCTTCAACAGGTACCCCTTGGCCTATTAAGAATCCGCATTTTCTATTTCTACTGTGTTCACTTAAACAAGTAACAATAATATCTCCTAATCCAGACAATCCATAAAATGTTTTTTCTTCTCCACCCATTTTCACACCTAATCTAGATAATTCTGCTAATCCTCTTGTTATTAATGCAGCAAAAGTATTATCTCCATAGCCTAATCCTGCTGCCATTCCAGCTGCTAAAGCAATAATATTCTTAAATGCTCCACCAGTTTCTACAGCTATAACATCATTTGATGTATATACTCTAAATATATCTGACATAAATATATCCTGTAATTCTTGTAATACATCATCATGTTTTGAACATAAAACTATTGTTGTTGGTATACCCTTTGCAACTTCTTCAGCATGACTTGGTCCAGATAATACTCCAACTTTATTTTCAGGTAATTCTTCTTCAACGACTTCAGATAAAGTTTTTAATGTTGCTTCTTCTAATCCTTTTGAACATATTATTATACTTTGATCTTTATTTATATATTGTTTGCAATTTTTAATTGTTGTTCTTATTGCATGCGAAGGCGTAACAAGAATAATGAATTTTGCTCCAGTTATTACTTCTTCAAAGTTTGTTGAACATTTAATATGTTCATCTAATTTTACTTCTGGTAAAAACATACATTTATGTTCTTTATTTATTAAATCCGCTTCTTCTTGTGCAAAAGACCAAACATATGGATCATATCCATTTTTATTTAATAATATTGATAAACCTATACCCCAACTTCCACTTCCTAAAATAGCAATTTTCTTATTCATGCCTATTACTCCTTTTTCTTAAATAATGATATTTTACTTTCGTTACCTTCAAGTATTTTTTTAATATTCTTTCTATGCCTAAATATTAATAATAATGATACAAATAATGCAAATATAAAATATTCTTTTGCTAAGAACAATACTAATATTGGATATAATATTGCTGCTAAAATTGATCCTACTGAGACCATTTTTGTTAATGCTATAATTATAAGACCAAATATTAAACAAATACAACCAAGGCTTGGTGTTACTATTAATATTATTCCTAATGTAGTTGCTACACCTTTACCACCTTTAAAGTTATAATATAATGGGAAGTTGTGCCCTAATATTACTGCTAATCCACCTAAACTTATCAATAAATTAGCATCTGCAACTAATGGTGAAATTAGCATTGCAATTAAAATTACAATTACACCTTTTAATATATCAAATAACAATACTATTGCTGCATACTTTTTGCCTAATACTCTTAATGTATTTGTTGTACCAGCATTACCACTACCTTCTTTTCGTATATCAATACCCTTTACTTTTTTTGTTAATACTATTGACAAATTAATGCTACCTATTAAATATCCAACTACTACTATTAAAATATACCATATAGACATTACTCTTCACTCCTCTCTTTAATTATAAATCTGATTGGTGTACCATCCATTCCAAAAGTTTTTCGTATTTGATTTTCAATATATCTTTGATATGAAAAATGCATTAAATCTTTATTATTTACGAATAACACAAATGTTGGAGGTTTTATATCTGCTTGAGTTATATAAAATACTTTCAAACGTTTACCTTTATCACTTGGTGGTTGTACCATAGCTATTGCTTCATTCAAAACATTATTTAATGCTGATGTAGAAACTCTTAATGAGTTTTGGCCTTCAACATAATTGATTTTCTGAAATAAATCTTTTATTCTTTGTCCAGTTTGAGCTGATATAAACATTACTGGTGCATATGTTAAATATGCTAATTTCCCATAAACATCTTTTTTATATTTTTCTAATGTACCTGTATCTTTTTCAATTTTATCCCATTTATTTATAACAATTATAATACCTTTTCCAGCTTCATGTGCTTCTCCTGCAATCTTTGTATCTTGATCAGTAACACCCTCTTCTGCATCTATCAATATCAAGCATACATCGGCTCTTTCAATTGCAGTTTTACTTCTTATAACACTATAATATTCAATTTTTTCATCAACTTTGCTCTTTTTCCTAATTCCTGCTGTATCTATAAAAATATATTTTCCAAAATCATTTTCAAAATATGAATCTACAGCATCACGAGTCGTTCCTGCTATATCACTTACAATTACTCTTTCTTCTCCAAGTATTTTATTTACTAATGACGATTTACCTACATTAGGCTTTCCAATAATTGCAACTTTAATAACTCCATCATCAATTTCATGTTCATCTTGTTCAGGTAAATTATTATAAATTTCATCTAGTGCATCACCAATTCCTAAACCATTTATACAAGATATAGGTTTTGGTTCGCCTAATCCTAAATTATAGAATTCATAAATATCATCTGAAGTTTTTCCTGTTTTATCTGCCTTATTAACAACTAATACTATCGGTTTTTTAATTTTTCTAAGCATATTAGCTATATCTGTATCATCTGCCGTAACGCCTTGTTTTATATCTGTTAAAAAAACTATAACATCAGCCATATCCATTGCCATTTGTGCTTGTTTTTTCATATGTTCATGAAGTGGTTCATTACTTTTCATTTCAATACCACCAGTATCTATAATTGTAAATGTTCTGCCCCTCCATTCGCAATCAGTTAAAATTCTATCACGAGTAACTCCTGGTATATCTTCAACTATGGATATTTTTTTACCAGCTAAATAATTAAAGAATGTAGATTTACCAACATTAGGTCTACCTATAATTGCTACCATTCCTTTTGACATTTTGTCACCTCTTTCATTGTATATATTTTATATTAAATCGGTAATTAAGTCAATTAAATAGATATAAATAAAGTATCTATATATATAATATATAGATACTTTATTGCTTATTTGGAAATAATTGAATAAAAATCTTTATTTTCCTCAATAGTTTCATTGATCCAATTGGTTTGCGAAATATCTCTAAGATTAACACATCCTAAAGTATCATCCGGATAATTATGATTGTCTGAACCACCAGATACTTTCAAATTATATTTTTTAGTTAAAGCTAATAAATAATTAATATATTCTGTATCATGCATTGGATACCAAACTTCTAATCCATCTATACCTGCATTAACAAAAAATTCTATATTATCTGTTAAACTAAAATTATAACGTATTGGATGTGCTAAAAAAGCTATTCCATTTGCATTATGAATTGCATCAATTACTTCTTGTACTTTTGGCCTGAACATACCATAATTTATATAGAATATAGATTGTGGATTATTAATCTCATTTATAAAGAATTGCTTAAATGAGATTTCAGGATTAACTAATTTATGGTTTTCCTCATGTTCCAATAATTCTTTATGAAAAGTAGAAATATACAATTTGCAATTTTCAAAAACTTTATCATTCAAAACCAAATTATTTTCTTCTGCAATTCTTAAGCAATTATTAATTAAAAAATTTTTAGGTCTTTTATATTTTTTTGCTAATTTATCTGTTTCTTTTTTCATTAAATCTAAATCGTAGTTATATCCTAATATATCTATTGTAATATTAGCATAATTTGCAGAAAGTTCTGTTCCAAATATAATTTTTAAATTTTCAAAAATATATTTGTTTGAAGATATATCCCTTTTTAATTCATAATAAGCATCAACCCTATTATGATCTGTAATGGATATAATCATGTTTGGATCTAATTCATATGCTTCTTTTAAAACATCAATTGGTGTCTTTTTGCCATCTGAACATTTAGTATGATTATGCAAATCAATTTTTCTCATAGTTTTTACCTCAGAATATATTATATAATATAAATAGATAAAAAGCAAAACATTAATATTATAATGTTTTGCTTCTTATACTTTAATATTTCTAATACATTCCTGGCATTTGCATATTATTACTATTGCATTCACATTTATCTTCTTTTTTATCACTTACTAAACTTTCAGTAGTTAATACCATTGAAGCAACTGAGGCTGCATTTTGTATTGCTGATCTTGTTACTTTTGTTGGGTCAACAATTCCTGCAGATTTCATATCAATATATTGTTCAGTTAAAACATCAAACCCTTTTCCATTTTCTAATCCTTTAACTTTATCTAATATAACACTACCCTCTAATCCTGCATTAATAACTATTTGCTTAATCGGTTCTTCCAAAGCTTTTAATACTGTAATAACACCTGTTTTTTCATCTCCACTTGTTGTATCTAATAATGCCTTTGCTTTTTTACTTGCATTAATATATGCTACTCCTCCACCTGCAACAATTCCTTCTTCAAGAGCTGCTTTTGTAGCTGCAAGAGCATCTTCAATTCTTAATTTTTTTTCTTTCATTTCAACTTCTGTTGCTGCACCAACTTCAATTACTGCAACACCACCTGCTAATTTTGCTAATCTTTCTTGTAAAGCTTCTTTATCATATTGTGATGTAGCATTATTTATTTGAGATTTTAGCAATGTAATTCTGTTAGTAATTTCTTCCTTTTCACCAGCACCATTAACAATTATTGTTTGGTCTTTACTAACCTTAACTTGTTTAGCTTTACCTAACTGTTCAACTTGAACCTCTTTTAAATCTAAACCTAATTCTTCTGTAATTACTTCCCCACCAGTTAATATTGCAATATCCTGCAACATTTCTTTTCTCTTATCTCCAAACCCTGGTGCTTTTACTGCAACACATTGGAATACTCCTCTTAATTTATTTAATATTAATGTTGTTAATGCTTCTCCATCTATATCATCTGCAATAATAACTAACTTCTTACCTTGTTCAACAATTTTTTCAAGTATTGGTAATATTTCTTGTATAACACTAATCTTTTTATCTGTTATTAAAATATAGGGATCATCAAATTTTGTTTCCATTTTTTCTGTATCTGTAATCATATATGGAGAAATATATCCTTTATCGAATTGCATTCCTTCAACTATATTTACATCTGTTGCCATAGTTTGAGATTCTTCAACAGTAATAACACCATCTTTTGAAACTTTTTCCATAGCCTCGGAAATTAATTTGCCAATATCTTCATCATTAGCAGAAACTGAAGCAACTTTTGCAATATCTTCCTTTGAATCAATTTTTGTACTTAAATTTTTAATTTCTTCCACAATTACATCAACTGCTTTATTTATACCTTTCTTCATTATCATTGGATTTGCACCAGCTGCAACATTTTTAACACCTTCTTTTATCATTGCTTGTGCTAATACTGTTGCTGTCGTCGTTCCATCACCTGCAACATCATTTGTTTTTGTTGATACTTCTTTTACTAATTGTGCCCCCATATTTTCAAATGGATCTTCTAAATCTATTTCTTTTGCAATTGTAACACCATCATTTGTTATTAAAGGACTTCCATATGATTTGTTTAATACAACATTTCTTCCTTTTGGTCCTAATGTAACTTTAACAGTATTCGCTAATTTATCTACACCTTTTTCTAATGCTTTTCTAGCATCTTCTCCAAATTTAATTTCTTTTGACATAATTAATTACCTCCTATTCAACTATAGCTAAAATATCTTTACTATTAAATATATAATATTCAACATCTAAATATTCTATTGAAGTACCTGCATATTTATTAACAACTACTTTATCTTTAACTTTTATTTTTTCTTCTTTATCGCCAATAGCTACAACTTCACCTATTTGTGATTTTTCTTTATTGTTAGTTGCTAACAATATTCCACTTTTAGTTGTTTCTTCTGCTTCAATCATTTTTAATACTATATTTTCACCTAATGGTTTTAACATAATACCACACCTCCCTCCGTATTTAGCACTCTTTATCTCCGAGTGCTAAATTATTATATACTACTTAATTATCATTGTCAATAGATAATAAAAAAGTTATAAAAAAATAGAAAATTTAAAAATTATTTTAAATTTTCTGGATTTAAACATTCAAGTTCTTGTAAAATAAATCTACCATCAAGACGAATAAGTTTATCATCAAACCATATTTCGCCACCACCATATTCTGGGGTTTGTATTAATACAAGATCCCAATGAATTGATGAATCATTCCCATTAGGTACTTCTTTATAGGAGGCCCCAGGTGTTAAATGAATGCTACCTGCAATTTTTTCATCGAATAAACTATTAAGCATAGGTCTTGTTATATATGGATTTACAGCTAAAGCAAATTCTCCAATATACCTTGCACCTTCATCAACATCTAGAATTTCATTTAATTTCTTTGTATTATTACATGTCGCGTCAATAATTTTACCATCTTTAAATACAAATTTAATATTCTCAAAAGCAACTCCATTATATATTGTTGGTGTATTATATGTTATAACACCATTTATTGAATCTTTTACTGGAGCTGAATATACTTCTCCATCTGGAATATTACGTTTACCATAACACTTTTTACAACCTATACCCTTAATAGAAAATGTTATATCTGTATCCTTAGCAGTAACACGAACTTTATCTGTTCTTCTCAATAAATCCATTAATATATCCATTGATTTACCCATTTTTGCATAATCCACTATGCATGAATTAAAGAAGAATTCTTCATAATCTTCTAAACACATTTTAGCAAGTTGTGCTATTGAATGATTTGGGTACATTAACAAACACCACTTAGTATTATTTACTCTATAATCATAATGCAATGGCTTCACATAACAACTCTTATATAAATCCATATTATCTGATGAAATATGAGCAAATTCAAAAGAATTATTTTCAGAATATATTTTTATATATGCATCCATTTTTTTCATCATATATAAATCTATATCTAATAATTCTTTCATATTCTCCTGAGTTGCATTTTCTAAAGTTATTCTTTGTGCTTGACAATCCCATATTTTTAAATATGGTTTAGCTTTTAATGCATATGCCTGTTTTAATAATTCTTTTCCTAATTCTATACTCTCATAGGACATGAGCTCAATTAATATACTTTCGTTTTCTTTGAGTTCAACAGAATGTATTAATAGCATTTTTGCTAATTTTTCTACTCGTAAATCTTTCATAGATTACCACCAAATTTTTTATTACAATATCTAGTATATATTTTTATAAAATAATTGTCAATTAAATACTATTCAATAAGCATAAAAAAATAGGAAATAAATTCTATTATTTCCCATATAATATTTATTAATTTTGCTCCATAATAACATCGCCTTCAGCTAATCCTTCTAATATTTCGGTATATTGCAAATTTTTAATTCCAATAGTTACAGTCTTTGGAACAGCTTCTCCATTAATTGGAACATAAACTGTATTTCCATATACTAAACTTGTTGGAACAAACAATGAATCCTTTTTCTCTTGAGTTACAATTCCTACATTTACTGTTCTACCAATATATTCTGGTCTTGCTTCTGATGATTTTACTGTAATTTCTACAGAATAATCTACACCATCTTGTAATAATAATCTTGATTCTTTATTTGTAACAGTTCCATTTAAAGTAATTATATTCCCATCTATATCTACATATAGTTTTGCACTTTGTCCTAATGCAATATTATCTATATATGCTGAACCAACATATATAGTTGTCTTTATATCTTGTTCTGTTTGTATCAATATAATTTCTTTATTAGCAACGACTTGATCTCCAACATTAAGTTCAGGAGTTTGAACTACTCCTCCAATTTGAGCATATATTAAATAATTATTTAAATCATAATTGTTTTTGTAATTTACAGTATTTTGTAATGTTGCAACATCATTAGTAAATTTTATTTTTAAAGCTTGTATATCTGCATTACTCAATGACACTAATACAGTTCCAGCATTCACAGCCTTTGAATTATTTATATTTATAGTTTCAACTTTTCCAGTCTGTGTTGCATATAATGGAATTGTTGGAACTATACGAATATTTGAAGAAACTGTACTCTTTACCTTTCCATTTAATGTTTCAACTTCAGCAGTTGTTACTAATCCAGATAAATTAACTTGCGAATTAGTTATATATACTTCAACTTGAATAGTTTTACCTTGAGAAGAATCTCCTGTAATATTATATACTATTCCATTTACTGTTCCACCTTCATATGATACTATAACTTTTTGCCATTGTTCAATTTTTCTATTTTCATCATATACAAAAGAATATATTGATGAAAAACATGTTGTAGGAATATATGATGCTAATAAGTCGCCTTCTTTAACACTATCACCCTTTTTAACTTTAACATTAACAATAAAACCATCTGTTGGTGCTTTGACTGTTAATTCTTCAACTTTTTCATCATATAATTTTAACATGTTTTGCATACTATTTAATGATGTATTATATCTTGCTATTTCATCTTTAGCAAAAGTATTATCTAATTCCAATAATAAAGCTCCACTTCTTACTGTTTGGTTTTGTTTATAATATACTTTTGTTACAGTTGAGGATACTTTTGATGTTATTGCTTCAGATAAAGAAGATACAATAACAGAGCTTCCATCAATTGTTCCATATACTGTTCCTTTTTGAACAGTAGCTCTTGTTTTTTGATTAAAATCGTCTTTCATAAATGTTTGTAAAGATAATACCCCTATAATTGCAACTAGTAAAACTAATACCAATATTACAATTAATTTTACATTTAAACCATTTGAATCTTTTGGAGCATGTAATTTATTATATTGTGCTTGTGTATACTTTTTCTCTTTTACAGTTTCTCTTACTGTTATAATTTCTCCATCATCACCAATAATAGTTTTTTCTTTCATATCTTTTTTCATTTATTCCTCCTATATATATAAATATATTATATACAAAAAACTCTACATGTCAAATGTTACTCTTTACATTCTAAATCTAAATTATCATTTAATGTAAAAGTCTTCATATCCGCAATGTCTGTATAAACAATTCCTTGCAAATGATCATATTCATGTTGAACCGCTCTTGCTGCAAAACCTTCAAAAATATCCACATGTTTTTTGCCATGAATATCTTGATACTCAATTTTAATACTATTGCTTCTTTCAACTTTCGCACTATAATTACTTATGCTTAAACATCCTTCATATTCAATGTTCGTATCTTTACTATATTCCAATATTTTAGGATTAACAAAAACAGTTAAAGGCAAAACAACATCTTCTTTCTCATTTTCATCAGTCATTACTATTTTTACAATAAATATATTTAGATTTTTACCTACTTGTGGAGCTGCAATACCACAACCATTCCAATAATATAATGAATTAACCATATTAATTATAAGCTTTTGTACCTCTTTTTGAGATATATCAACATCATCATTTTTAGATCTAAGTATATCATTACCTACAGTAATAATATCATAGACATTATTTATATCATCTACAGCATATTTATTCTTTAATTTTAATTCTTTTAATATATCTTTTGTATATTCTAATTCTTCCATTTTCATGTTATCACCTATTGCTATTATACTTTAAAAAGCATGTATTTTCAACAATAATTGAAAAAACTAAAAAAATATGTTATACTAAATAAGTAAAAATTAATTGTATTTATGGTGAATATTATGAGCCAAAAAAATGATTTTATTGAAAGTACCGCTAAAAAGAACTCTATTATTAATAATTTTTCAACAGTTATTGAAAAATTACCTAAAAAAGAAAAACAAACTTACTTGGCATGCTATATCTCAGATGACTACATCAAAGAATTCAGCATCGATAGTAAAAATGATTTACTAGTTGTAGATTACAGAGAAAATCATATTGTAAATACACACAAACTAAATGATAGCTTTTTACTTATAGAAACAGAAAGTAGTTTATATGTAGCTGCAAGAGATACTCAAATAAAAAAAGGAGAAGCATTTATTGCCTGTACAAAATGCATTCCAGGAAATGGTCATTTTTTTGACTTTAATCTGCTATTCCTTGATGAGAAAACAAATAACGCAAGTATTTCCGGAATAATTCATTCACCCGAAGAAGTATCAAACGTAACACACTTAGCAGATAACATTTATGTTGCTACGCTTGGAAATAAGTTATTTGCATTCATTATTGGCTACACAAAAGAAGTAAGTACCAAAATAGAACTCAACAAAACAGATTCCTATGATACTAGCTATGGCTAACTTAATTCTTTTTTTATATGCAAAATCATTGATTTATTAATGATTTTGTGTTATTTTTATATTAGCAAGGAGATAGAATAATGAAAAAAACACATAGAAAAATAATATCTATATTAACTCTTTTAATAATTATATTTGTAATAATGTATTTTTTTAATATTTTTAATATTAATTATTTAATAAATGGAATATCTGTAGAAAAATTGGTAAATGATAATATTATAACAACAACTACTACAGGAAAAAATTTAAAATTAAATCCTATATTAAAAGATAATGATATATCTATTATTCCAAATGATAAAATTACAAAAACAAATATAATATACAATACAAAAAATAATAATCAATCTATTACTATTGATGTTGTTTCAAATAAAACATCTCAAGAAATATTTGATTACTTTAAGAATGCATATCCATCAAGTATGACTGCTGGAGAACCTGATACTATTCAAACAATAATTACTGGTTCAGCAGAAAGATTAATAAAGATTACAATTGAAGATAATGACAATGCAATTAAATATACAATTAAATTAGATTTAAAATAAAATAATAATTAAAACTAAATAAAAAAAATCTGTTAAATTAAAACTGATTTTTTTATTTTTTTGCTTTGCTATATACTATTATTTGAACCTTGCGGTAAATCTCTTTCTTTTTCTGGTGTATTATTATATCTTTCTATTTCTGTATTTATGTTTTCAAAAGTTAAATATTTCCCAATATATTTCTTATTAGCTTCATCATATATGAATTTTGATTGTGGTCCTAAACTCCAATTATATGTATTACTTTCATTATCTTTTTGTAAGAATATAATAAATTCTTCTCCAATGTTAAAATTAGGATTTTTAGATGCATCACTAATTTCTAAATTTTCAATTTTCCCATAGTTCCCTCTATATGTTATTTTAAAATCTTCAGTAATATCTCCTTTTTATACTTCTTTAATTTCTAATTGCGTATCAGTTATTAATTTGTTGTATGTTTTTTCTCCATTTTGTATTTGTTCTTTACATGTAATCATTTTACTATTATTATCACTAACAACTTTTGCTAAAACTATTGTATCAGATAAATATATTTGTAAATTCATTGATGCTACTGGCATGATTTCATCCATTATAATTAAAGGTGTATTAAAAAGACTATATACATACACTCCAACTACAATTAATGCAATAAGTAAACAAGTACTAATTGATAATACAATTTTTTTCTTTATACTCATTTTTCTATCCTTTCAATATACATTATTACACTAATGGTTAAAATTTATAAAATTAAAATCTTCTATAAACCTATATACAATGCATTATTAGTTTTAATACTACCATACTAAAAGCAAGCCGTCAATGAAAGTGGAAAAAGTAGGATTCATTAAAAATAAAGGATTATAGTTTTTGCTATAATCCTTTAATGAACATACTCTTTTAAATCTATTTACTTAAATTTTTAAAATATTCTAGTATTATATTTTCTTTTATTATTTCTTTATTCTCAGTTTTTACATTTTCAATTTCTAATTCACCATCATTTGTTTTATCTCCTAAAACAATCATATATGGTGTTCCAAGGATCTTAACATCCTTAATACTTGATCCAATTGTTGTATCTTCTCTATCATCTAATATACAAGCTACACCATTACTATTTAACAATTCATATATTTCTAAAGCTTTATTTTCTTTTTCTTTTTTATATATTATTTGTACTTTATATGGTGCTAAACTATATGGTAATACAAAACCACATGGATTATTATTTTTATCTTTAACAACATTATTTTCATATACAGTTGCTAAAGTTCTACTTACTCCAATACCATAACATCCCATATAGAATACTTTTTCTTCACCATTTGAATCAACATATGTTGCATTCATTGTTTCAGAATACTTTGTTCCTAATTGGAATATATGTCCTAATTCTACAGTTTTTTCTTCCTTCAAAGAAGAAATATCTTCTATACCATAATCTTTTAAATAATCTATAAAATTATCTTTTTCTTTAATTTCTATGTTAAAACCTTGACCTGTTTTTGAATCATATAATACTGTATCTTCACCAATTTGAGATATCATCATATATTCTTCAGATTTCTTACCACCTATTGCTCCGTTATCAGCAGCAACTGGGAAAACATTTAATCCTAATCTTTCAAATATATTCTTATATGCTATTTTTAATAATTCATAACTTTTTACTAAATCTTTTTCATCTTTATTAAAACTATATGCATCCATCATTAAAAAGCTTTTACCTCTTAACAAGAAACCTCTTGAACGTATTTCATTTCTAAATTTTTCTCCTATTTGGTAATATACTGTTGGTAAATTTTTATGAGATTTTAACTTTCTTTTTGAAAATTCTACAATTGCTTCTTCAGCAGTAGGAGCTAAACAAAATTCAGACTTTTCAGTTTTTACTGTTAATAAAGTCCCTTCTTCTACATATCCATTCCATCTACCTGATTCATCCCATATACTTCTTGGTTGAAGAAGTGGTAACTGTACTTCTACACATCCAATTTTTTCAAGTTCTTCTTTTATTATTTTTTCTATATTAGCTCTTAGTTTTAACGGGATGCTGTTATACCCATATATTCCAGCTCCATATTGTACTAATTGACCTGACTGTACTAATATATCTTGTGCTGGAAATACTGTATCTACATTTTGTAATCTAGTTATTTCTAATCCAGCTTCTGATAATTTCATAATTACCTCCTCCTTCGCAGTATATATTATAGTTTGAATAATAATATTTGTCAAACAAAATATTTTATTATATATATTTTAAATACTATATATATTACTGCAAATTCTCAAAAATAAAAATACTACCTTGTACACATTTTATGTTATACAAGGTAGTAATCTAATTAAAATACTAAAATAAATGTATTTAATATTACATTCATAATAAATGCAACAGCAATAATATACAATCCTATTTTATAATCACCCATCATAATATATCACTCCTTACTTTACATATTCATTTAATGGTTTTATTCTATACTCCATAATTGGCATTTTTTCTGTTGTTACAAATCCAGCTTCTGCATTTAATACATCTGGTATTCTATTTACAATAGTTGCACATGTTAATTCAACAGTTGAAGGTCTTGTAATTACAACTTGCGTATTTGGTTCTCCATATATTGTCCAATCATTTTTATCACATTCTTCTGGTGCATATACTTTACCAATACATTCTGTTTCAATTGTAATACCTTCTTGCGTTGTTGTTGTAACAACAGCTGACATACCTGTTGCATCTCCAGCTTTTATTGTCATGCCTAATGTTGTTGATTTCAAATCTTTATCATAAGTATGTGGTATACATTTTTGTACTTGATTAATAATATGTAATCCTAACTTTGAACATAACCAACCATTTACATTCCACATATATGATGGTAAAAATTCTTCTTTTTCAATTAATGCTTTTCTTTCTTTATCTGAAATATTATCTGATGATGCTATTTGTTTTTCAAATTCATCTAAAGATAAACCAGCTCCATGTACTTTTGCTAAAGCTATACCATAATCTTCAACATTATAACTTGATTTACCTTGTATCCTTATTATTTTATGTGTAGCACCACTTAATGTCATTATTAAATTACCCCAAAAAATATCTTGGTAACCACTACCACAAATTGTGCAATTATTTTGTTTTGCTAATTTATCTATTTCACTTGTAATATGGAATCTTGAATTCCAAGGATATATAGCTTCTTCACAAGTAGATATTGCATTAATGCCTAATTTAGCACATAGCATAAATATATCTTTAACATCTGTCATTAAACTCATAGTAGTAATTATACAAATATCTGCATTTAATGCTTTCATTTTATTTTCTAAATCTTCACAATTAGAAACTACTACTCCTTTATTTTCTTCACCTATTATTTCGCCTATATCTTTACCAATTATTGCTTCATTAACATCAAAAGCCCCAACTATTTCAGCACCTTTTTCAAATACATATCTCATAGTATATACAGACATTTTACCACATCCGTATTGAATAACCTTAATTTTTCTATCCATATTATCACCTCTTTTTGTATTGTATCATAAAATCTTCAAATTTACTATATATTATTAAGAATATTTCAACAAAAAAGAAACTGATGCTAGTCATCTTCAGTTTCTTCTTTTTCGAATACATTATACATGCATTCAATTTCTCCAGTTATGCCAAATTCTTTGGATTCAACATCCTGATCCTTCTCAGCAGGAGCATTAATTGCAAAATCTTCTTTTGAACTTTCAATTAATGCTTCAATCTCATTACAGTATAATTGAATGTTCTGGTAAATGCTTTTTCCATCAATTACATGTTCTAAGATTACACACCGTAATCGCATTTTGCAATCTGGTTTTTCTTCAACAATCGGTCCCACATGCAACTTACTGTTATTGCCTAAATTGTAAGTGCCATAAAGGATACCTTTAAAAATTGTTTCCCCTTGCCGTAAATACTCATTCTCTCGGCTAACATAATTTACTTCTTTCATGTTAAATATTATAACATATATATTAATATTTAGCAATTACCTATAGCTTTCTTTATTTCTTTATATATTACATCTTCTGCATTCATTACAGCTAATCCCTTAGCCTTGTTTCGCATATCTTGTAACAATTCCTTATTATATATTATTCTTTCTAAAGTATCTTTTAATAACTCTATTGTTAGATCCTCTTCTATTATTACTTCTCCTGCTCCAGCATCTTTTAATACTTGTGCGTTATATATTTGATGATTCTCTGCAGAATATGGGAAAGGTATTATTATTGAAGGTATACCCATTATACATATTTCTGTTAAACTCAATGCACCTGCTCTTGAAATAATAACATCTGCAATAGACATATATTCTTCCATGTTATATGCATATGAAATAATCTGTACATTTTCTTTGTTCTGTATATTTTGCACTGCATAATCATAATTATTTTTTCCTGTTACAAATATAACTTGGTATTTTCTATCTTTAGTCTTATTTAATACTTGAATAACATTCTCATTTAATTTTTTTGCGCCCTGACTACCACCTGTTATTAACAATATTGGTAAATCAATTTTTAATACTAATTTTTCTTTTAAATTAATTGGTGAAACATATGTTAACATTTTTGTTGGTGTTCCTGTATATACAACATTATCTGCATCTTTCATATTTTCTTTTGTTTTTTTAAAGCCTACCATTATAGTATTAACTTTATGTGCCATAATCTTCACGACTTTACCAGGTATAGAATTACTTTCATGCAACATAGTTGGTATTTTCATTTTTGTTGCTACTTTAAATATAGGGAATGATACATATCCACCTGTTCCTATTACAACATCTGGTTTAAATTCTTTTATAATTTTTTTTGCATCACCAATACCAAATAAAATATTAAAAAGAATTCTAATATTATCTAAATCCAAACCTGGCTTTAAACCTTCTGCTCTAATATGTCTTATTTCATAACCTTCTTTTAAAACAATATCATTCTCCATACCATTTTTAGTTCCAATAAATATTATTTTACTATCTGGTTCTTCTCTCATTATTTTGTTAGCAATACTTATTCCAGGTGTTATATGACCACCAGTTCCTGCTGCAACAATTATAGCTTTCATCTTCTAACTCCTCTCGCAGTTACGTGATATATTTAATAGTATTCCTGTCGAAGCGAGTAATACTAATAAAGATGAACCACCATAACTAAAGAATGGTAATGACATTCCTGTAACTGGAATTGTACCAGTTACAACCGCAATATTAAATAATGCTTGTATTCCAATCATAGTTGTAATACCGATTGCTATATATGAACCAAATTTATCCTTACATGTTGAAGCTATTACTATACCACGATATATAAAAATTATAAACAACACTATCAACAATATAGCTCCTATTAATCCACATTCTTCACACCAAACAGCAAATATAAAATCATTATATTGTTCTGGTAAGTACATATATTTTTGTATACTTTGCCCTATACCAGATCCAAATATTCCACCTGAACCAACTGCCATTAAAGATTGTGCCAACTGCCAACCATCGCCTTGTAAATCTAACCATGGATCTAACCAATATTTTAATCTATCTAATCTATATGGAGCACTAATAATCAGAGCACCAATTCCTGCAACTGCAACAGGTACTAACGCTAAAATATATCTTACTTTTAATCCAGCAGCAAACATAATAGCTAATGCAATTATGGCTATTATAATTGCAGCACTCATATGAGGTTGAAGTAAAAGTATTCCTCCTATAACAGCAACAATACCTAACAATGCTAAAAAAAACCAAAATCTATTTTTAATTAATTCACCATATTTAGGTTGAGATAATATTCCTGCTAAAAACACTATTAATGCTATTTTAGTCAATTCTGAAGGTTGAAATTGTTTTATTATTCCTATATCTAACCATCTTGTTGCATCATTCCTTGTTACACCTAACCCAGGAATAAAAACTGCTAATATTAAAAGAATACCAACGATTAAACCAAGAGTTGCTATTTTTTTATATTTTTTATAATCTATTAATGATATTACAAACATTATTACTACACCAGCAATTGCAAATAAAAATTGCCTATTAAAAAAGTAATAACTATCATCATACATAGTTAAAGCAAAAGGAGCACTCGCACTTAATACTGCTATAAGTCCTAATGCAACTAATACTAATGTAATTATTAATAAAGGTAAATCCATAGGTTTACGCGAAGATTTAGACTTCATTTATTCCTCCTATTAAACTATAAAATATCCTATAACACATAATCCAATTGTAATAATCCAAAACATCCATACAACTTGCCATTCTGTCATTCCAGATAATTCAAAATGATGATGCAATGGTGCCATCTTAAAGAATCTCTTTTTTGTTTTTTTATAATACACTATTTGTATAATTACAGATATAGCTTCAACTACACATATACCTGCAACAATAATTAATACTAATGGTAATTTTAAATATAATGCTACTGCACAAAATACTCCGCCTAATGCAAGTGAGCCTGTATCTCCCATAAACATTTTTGCTGGTTTCAAATTAAATAATAAAAATCCTATACAGCTTCCTAATACAATACTACTAAACAATGACATTTCCAAACAATTATACATTACACTTACTACTGTAAAGAATGTCATAATAATAACCATAATTCCTGTGGCTAATCCATCTAGCCCATCTGTTAAATTCAAACTATTGGTACATGACAAAATAACAAATATACTAAATAATATATACAACCACATTGGTAATTCAAAAAATATATTAAGAAATGGAATAAATATTTCTGTTCCTAAATTCAAACCAAATTGTAAATATACAACAAATGCAACTGCAACTATTGTTAATCCCAACATTTTATATTTAGGTAATAAACCTTCTGGATTTTTTAATATTAACTTTCTAAAATCATCAATAAAACCAATTATACCAAAAGCAAAAACAAATAATGCAAATGGTAATATATGCGGAAATTGAAAACACAAAACTATAGATAATACTAATATTGTTACAAGAATTATTATTCCACCCATAGTTGGTGTTCCTGCTTTTGTTAAATGTGTTTTTGGTCCATCATCTCTAATTATTTGATTGGCTTTTGCTTTTTTTAATATAGGTAATGTTATAAACCCCAATACTACTGTTACTAAAAATGATATTAACAAATAGAACATTTGTATATTCATTACTTCACCATCTTTCTTTAAAATATATCATCTGATAATGGAAGCTTTTTCAAAATATTTGCAACGATTTCTCTCTCATCAAAATGTTTTTTCTCTGTTCCAACAATTTGGTAAGTTTCATGTCCTTTGCCAGCAAGAATTATTAAATCATTTTTCTTTGCTCTTTTTATTGCAAATTCAATTGCATTTATTCTATTAACAATTACTTTATATTTTCCTTTTGTTTCTTTAATTCCTTCTTCTATTTGATCTACAATGTCTTTTGCATTTTCCGTTCTTGGATTATCTGAAGTTATAACTGTAAAATTAGCATTTTCTCCCGCTATTTTTCCCATAATAGGTCTCTTAGTTTTATCTCTATCCCCACCACAACCAAATACACAAATAACTTCTCCTTTTGTATATGGTTTAACTGCTTTTAATATACTTTCTAAGCTTGCAGGTGAATGAGCATAATCTATCATAATATTTAATCCATGCATATTAGGAACTAATTCTGCTCTACCTGGTACTGTAACATTTTCTAATCCTTCTTTTATATATAGAAAATCTATATTTAATAATGATACTGCACTAATTGCTGCTAAAGCATTATATACAGTAAATCTTCCAAGTATTCCAACTTTTATTTTTTGTGGTCTATTATTAACCATAAGTTTAAATTCAGCATAAGAATTTGTAATTATTATATCCTTTGCGGCTATCTTTGGTCCATTATCTATACCGAAAGTTGAAATTGGACAAGTTGCATTTTTTTCAATTGTTAATGAATACATATCATCACAATTTACAAAACCATATTTACACATTTTAAATAAAATACTTTTTGCTTCAATATAATTTTCAAAAGTTTTATGAAAATCCATATGATCTTGAGATAAATTTGTAAATATACCTATATCAAAATCACAACCAATTACTCTATTCATTGCAAGAGCATGTGATGAAACTTCCATAACAACTACATCAACTTTTTCTTGTGCCATTTTATAAAATAATGCTTGTAATTGAAATGCTGTTGGTGTTGTATTTATAGAAGCATATTTTTTATCTCCTATCATATTACATATAGTTCCAATCAAGCCAACTTTTTTCCCAGCTTTTTCTAAGATTGATTTTATCATATATGTTGTTGTTGTTTTTCCTTTCGTTCCAGTTACGCCTATAAGTTTGAATTTATGTGTTGGATTATCAAAATATGTACATGAAATTTGCGCTAATGCTATTACAGTATCTTTTACTTTGATTATAACAACATCATCTTTAATTTGTGATTCATCATAATCCTCATTTACAAGTATTGCTGTCGCACCTTTTTCTATTACATCTGGAATAAAATCATGTCCATCATTTATAGCACCTTTTACACATATAAATAATGTATTTTCTTTTACTCTTCTTGAATCTTCATCCACATTAGCAATTTCAATATCTCTGTCATTGATAATACTAACTACCTCTACACCTTTTAATAATTCACATAACTTCATAATATTCCTCCTTTAATGTAACTCTGTTAAATTATCCATCTCAACTCTTATTACTGTTCCTTCTTCTATATTTGTTCCAGAAGGTGGATCTTGTGTAACAACTTTTCCTGTACCACTTATTTTAATATTTAATCCAACTTTTTTCAATAGGGCTTCTGCTTCTGCTGCAGTTTTTCCTATTACTGATGGAACTTCTACTGAAACTCTAACATCATTGTCTGCTGCATATAATTTAATAATTGAACCTTTCTTTAATAATGTACCCGGTACTGGTAATTGATCAGAAATAGATGTAGCATTCTTATCTCCATCAAAATCTATTTCAACATTAAATCCTGCTGTTTTTAATAATTTCATTCCTTCTGTAATTGTTTTTGTTCTTACATCTGGAACTTTTATTCCATTAGTTTCTTGTGCATCAATATCATAATCCATAGGTATTTCCAAATAACTTAATATATCACTCATTATTTTTTTAGCTGTAGTAGCACCTAAAACTCCACCTTGCCTATTATTTTTATCACCCGGATCCTTTAATGTTACTAATACAATAAACTCTGGATTATAAGCTGGAGCTATTCCTACAAAAGATGCTACATAATGATCATCATTTGTACCTTGTTCAGCAGTACCTGTCTTACCACCTATTTTATATCCAACAATTTGTGCTCTTTTTCCAGTTCCCAATGAAACTACTGATTCAGCATATTCTAATAATTTATCTGCTGTTTCTTTTGATACAGCTTGTCTTACTTCAGTTGGCTCATATTCAGTTACAATATTACCATTACTATCGGTTATCCTTTTTACAATCATTGGTTTCATTAATGTACCATCATTTGCAAGTGCACTAATAGCTGTTATTAATTGTAATGGAGTTATTTCAAATCTTTGGCCAAATGACATAACTGCTAAATCAGCAGGCACTACAGATTTCTCTTCCCAAAATGTACTTGTTGATTCACTTGGCAAATCTATTCCTGTTCTTTCCATTAATCCAAAAGAACGAAGATATTTATAAAAATCAGTGGTTCCTATTTTCGAACCAACATATACAAATAATGGATTACAAGAATTTTGTAAGCCCTGTGCTAATGTTTGAGCTCCATGTGGATTGTATGATCTCCAACAATGTATTGGCCATCCTCCAACTCTTATTACACCAGTTGCTGTATAAATAACTTTATCTGTATCAACAGCTTTTTCTTCAACAGCCATTGCAGCTGTTAATAATTTAAATGTAGAACCTGGTTCATATGTAGAACTAATTACTGTATTTCTCCACATTTCATTTCTAATTTTTACCCTCTCTTCTGTAGACAAATTATCCCACACCTTTAACACATCTTCATCTGTTGGTGTAAATGGATCATTTAAATTATAATCCGGTTGAGAACTCATTGCAAGTATTTCACCTGTACTTGGTCTCATTACTATTGCAGTTCCCCCACTTAAACAATTATATTCTTCAATTGCTTGGCTTAAATAATTCTCTGTAATATGCTGAATTGTTGCATCTATAGTAAGCACGATATTGTTTCCATCTTCAGAATTTATATATCTTTCACTTTCAAGAGGCAAATCATTACTATTCGCATCTTTTGTTGTAACAACTCTTCCAGGAACTCCTTTTAAATAATTTTCATATTTTAATTCTATTCCATAAAGTCCTTGATTATCCGTTCCACAAAAGCCCAATATATGTGATGCTAAACTCCCATAAGGATAATATCTTTTAACATCTTCAATAAAAGAAATTCCTTTTATCTTTTCTTCAGATATCCATTTTCTTACTTCATCAGTTACTTCTTTTCCTACTTTTTTCATTATAACTAAAGAAGATTGTGTTTTTTTACTAACAGTAGCTAACAAAGTATCATAATCTAAAGAATAATTATCACTAAAATATTTTGCTATTTTTTGTCTAGCCTCATCAGTTTTTATTTGAGGAGGATTAACAACTATTGTTTCAACAGATGCACTTATTGCAAGTTCTTGATTATTTATATCATATATAGTACCTCTATTAGCACTAATTAATGTATCATTTGTTTGCTGCTGATAAGCTTTTTGTTTATAATAATCTCCATTTATAACTTGAACAAAAATTAATCTAATAATAACAACCATAAATATTATTAAAAATAATGCTAATATTATTTTCATCCTTGATGATAATTTCGTAATACTAATAGTAACCCCCCCTTAAGTTATAATAAAAGCTAGAAATATAAAAAAGATATTATCTTTTATTTCTAGCTAATTAGTCTAAAACTTTTAGTATTTCATCTAAAACATTTTGAAATACATTATTATTATTTAATATATTTTGATTTAATTCAACTTTATCTTTCTTTTCTATATCCAAATATTTAATTTGATTGGCATCAGCTTTTTGCATTCCCAATTTATCTTTTGCATATCTCTCGATAACTGTTAAATCATATTGGCTTTGTATTCCAATTTCCATTTGATCGTTTGCAGCTTGTAAAGCTAAATATTCTTTTTTAACACCTTGTATATCTTTAAATTCTTGATTGATTAGCGAATAACGATAACATATTCCTAATAATATTGCAAAAGTAATCACAGATAAAGAAACAAGCATTAATTTAAATACTGCTTTATGTTTTTTTTCTTTTTGAGCTTTCGCTTTAGCCTTTTTATGTGCATTATTAGTTTTAATACTAGGCTTTATTTTGCGCGGGCTAGTGCCATATTCATAACTTCTATTTGTTACCATTACATTCACCACCTTTCTAAGATATAAAACTTATATTTTTTCAATTACTCTTAATTTTGCACTTTTTGATCTGGAATTATTCTCCAATTCTTCTTGTGATGGTAGTATTACTTTTTTAGTAATTATTTCTATCACTGGTTTACAACCACATGTACATACTGGGAAATCTTTAGGACATATACATTTTCCTAAATGTTCATTAAATACATTTTTCACAATTCTATCTTCTAATGAATGAAATGTTATTACACATAATCTTCCACCTTTATTTAAAGATGCTATCATATCTGTTATTTCATTTTCAAGAATTTTTAATTCTCCATTTACTTCTATTCTTATTGCTTGAAAAGTTCTTTTAGCTGGATGTTTATCATCATACTTTCCAATAGATTTTTTTATTATATCTACTAATTCAAAAGTTGTATTTATTTCTTTTTCTTCACGGTATTTACAAATATTTTTTGCAATACTCTTTGCATAATTCTCTTCACCATATTCAAATAAAATTTTTACTAAATCTTCATATGAATATTCATTTACAACTTTTTTAGCAGTTAATAAATTATCTCTATCCATTCTCATATCCAATTGAGCATCTAAGTTATAACTAAAACCTCTTTCTGGATTATCCAATTGATATGATGATACTCCTAAATCTAAAAGTACACCATCAACACCTTTAATACTTAAATTTTCAAGTATATGTAAAATATTTTTACTGTTGTCTTTAATAATTTTTACATTATTAAAATTATATAATTTTTGAGTTGCTGCTTGAATTGCTTCATTATCCTGTTCTATTCCAATAAGTAATCCATTTTCGTTTAATCGTTTTGCTATTTCAAATGAATGACCTGCCCCACCTAATGTACCATCAACATAAATACCATCAGGTTTAATTTTCAGCATTTCAATACATTCATTTAGCATTACAGAATAATGTCTAAACTCCAATTTTGCACCTCATAATTCTTTAAAATTTAACTATGACAGCTTTATACAAAATAAAGCTGTCATGTAATTTTATCTTTCGTAATTTAAAATCTTATCATTTGTATATTAATTATTTTTTCTTTAGTATAATTTATATAATTCAACTGAGGTTGAGATTATATACCTAGGTCAGACAATTTCTCTGCAATATCTTCAGGACTTACATCACCATTATTACAGTAGTTCTCCCATGTTTCTTTATCCCATATTTCAACACGAGTACCTACTCCAATAACAATAACATCTTTAGAAATCTTTGCAGCACTTCTTAAATTTGGTGCTACTAATATTCTACCTTGTTTGTCAATTTCAACTTCTGTTGCTCCTGCAAACAAGAATCTACTGAATGCTCTTGCATCGCCTTTTGTCAATGGTAGTGAATTAATTTCAGTTTCCAATATTGCCCACTCGTTTTTTGAATACACAAACAAACATCCATCTAATCCTTTAGTTACTATAAAGCTTACGCCTAATTCTTCTCTAAACTTCGATGGAACGATAAGTCTTCCTTTTTCGTCGATTGTATGATCATATTCTCCGTAGAACAATATTTTCACCTCCACTTTACTCCACTTTCTACCACTTGCACATATTTTAGTATATATAAATCAATTATGCAAGGGTTTTTTGAAAAAAAATTAAATTTTTTTAATTTTTATTAATTTTTCTTGTTTATGTTAACTGATATGTTTTTTCATAAATCAGAAAAAAATATCAAAAATGAAATAATCTTTTAACATAATTTCAACAATTACTTGAAAAATTAATATATTTGATATATAATACTAATATAATTGCAAAGATTAAGAATAGTAATAGTTAATTTATTTCAGAGAGTTGATGTTTGGTGAAAATCAATATATGTTATCTATGAATCCACTTATGAGCTTTTAACGAAACAAGTTAAACCTGTAGCATAGGTTATAATGCATAAGGTAATATACATATAAATGTATATTACAAATTTAGGTGGCACCACGACTATATCGTCCTATACATAGGATATATGGTTATTTTTTTTGAAAGGAAATGGTAAAAAATGTTAGATATTAAATTTGTAAGAGAGAATCCTGAAATCGTAAAAGATAATATAAAGAAGAAATTTCAGGAACACAAACTAGAGTTAGTAGATAAAGTTATCGAATTAGATAAACAAAATCGTGAAACTAAACAAAAAGGTGATGAACTTCGTCAACAAAGGAATGCATTAAGTTCTCAAATTGGAACACTAATGCAATCAGGTAAAAAAGAAGAAGCTGAAAACATTAAAACACAAGTAAATATTATTAATGATGAATTAATAGCAACTGAGGAAAATGAAAAAAAATTAGCTGAAGAAATTAAGCTAATAATGATGAAAATACCAAATATAATTCATGAATCAGTTCCAATAGGAAAAGATGATTCTGAAAATGTTGAAGTAAAAAGATTTGGTGAACCAATAGTTCCTGAATACGATATTCCATATCATACTGAAATAATGGAATCTTTTGATGGTATTGATTTAGATTCTGCAAGAAGAGTTGCAGGTAATGGTTTCTATTATTTAATGGGAGATATTGCTAGATTAGAATCTGCAGTATTATCTTATGCTAGAGATTTTATGATTGGAAAAGGATTTACATATTGTATTCCACCATTTATGATAAGAAGTGATGTCGTAACTGGAGTAATGAGCTTTGAAGAAATGGATGCAATGATGTATAAAATTGAAGGAGAAGATTTATACTTAATTGGTACAAGTGAACACTCAATGATTGGGAAATTTAAAGATCAAATTTTAGCAAAAGATAAATTACCATATAATATGACATCATTTTCACCTTGTTTTAGAAAAGAAAAAGGTGCACATGGAATTGAAGAAAGAGGAGTATATAGAATTCATCAATTTGAAAAACAAGAAATGATTGTTGTATGCGAACCAAAAGATAGTTATGATTGGTATAATAAAATGTGGAGTTACACTGTCGAACTTTTCAGATCATTAGATATACCTGTTAGAACATTAGAATGTTGCTCAGGTGATTTAGCTGATTTAAAATCTAAAAGTGTTGATGTTGAAGCATGGAGTCCAAGACAAAAAAAATATTTTGAAGTTGGTAGTTGCTCAAACTTAACAGATGCTCAAAGTAGAAGACTAGGAATTAGAGTTAAAGCCGATGATGGAAATTATTACGCTCATACCCTAAACAATACTGTTGCAGCTCCTCCACGAATGCTAATATCCTTACTTGAAAATAATTATAATATGGATGGTAGCGTAAATATTCCAAAAGTATTACAACCATATATGGGTGGACTAGAAAAAATAGAAAAAAAGAATAAATAATATATTGTAATATATTGAAAAATAATATATAATACATGCATGATTGCAAGTAAGCCTTTAATTAGTTTTAATTACAATAATTTGAAAAACTACGATGAATTCTCTGATTATATTATTGAAGCTGTAATAGCATCCATTTCGGTTATATCTAACTTAAAAGATGAGGATAACCGTTTATATGAAAGAACGTCAAAATATATCGATTTAGCAACAGAAGCTTTACAACTTAATGAAAATTACAACGCATCAATTAATTTATTCTTTAGAAAAGAAGATTTTAATAATTGGATTGAAACTCTAGAAAATAATTATTTAGTTGAAGATTGTTACTTCGCATTAGAAAAAATGTATAATGATAATTTCGGAACTGTAGAAATTGAATACAATTTTTTAGCGATTGTACCATCAGAAGAAAATAACGTAACAGATTATTCTCTTCCTTGGAATTTATATATTTCAATTTTAGTAGCATTTTAAATCATCATTGATCTAATTTTCTACATTTAATAAAAAACAAAAAAGTAAATTACTTTTTTGTTTTTTCTATTTTAAATATATATTTATCATATTTTATTCCATGTATATTAAAACCATTCTTAACTGTTTCAATATGTTTAAATCCATTTGTTTTCATTAAACTTTGTGAAGCTATATTAGTATGTATACATTCACCAATAATATAATCATTTATATTATTGCTAAATATATATTCTATTACACTTTTAAGTGCTTCATTTAGATAACCTTTTCTCCAATACTTTTTATTTTCACAATAACCAATTTTTAGAATTTTATTTATATAAAATATTTCTATTGAACCAATAACTTTATTTTCATCTTTTAATTCTATAGCCCAACATGCAGAATCATGTTGCGCATATTTAGCTTTTAAAAAGTCTATTCTATCATATGCGTCATTAATATTTTTATATGTTTTAAAAGATAATTCACCAACAACATCTTCATCTGAACAATATTCATACAAATCTTGAGCGTCTTTATCTTCAAATTCTCTTAGTATTAATCTATCTGCTATTAAATTAGGCAATTTAAATGGCATTATATCTTTTATACTATTCATCTTTTTCCTTTTCTACTTTTGGCTTTTTTGGTTTTTGAAATACTATGTACTCACAACCATTATCTGGATTATTATTTTCACAAATATAATACTTTTTCTTTTTCTTGCTCTTTTTAATTAATATATCTCCCCCACACATTGGGCATTTCATATCTAACTTTTCTATAATTGCTTTTGCATTTCTACATTCAGGGAATCCAGGACAAGCAAGAAATTTTCCAAACTTACCATATTTATATACCATAATTCTTCCGCATTTTTCACATTTAACATCTGATTCCTCATGAACAAGCTCAACATGTTCCAACTCTTTTTCAACTTCTGCCAATTTTACTGAAAATGGATTATAGAATTCTTTTACAACCTGTTTCCATTGAACTTTACCTTCTTCAACATCATCAAGTTTACTTTCCATACCAGCAGTAAACTCAACATTAACTATATCTCCAAAATTATCTATTAATAATTTTGTAACTATTTTACCTAACTCAGTAGCAAATAGTTTTTTCTCATTTTTTTCAACATATCCTCTATCTATTATTGTGCTAATAGTTGGCGCATACGTACTTGGCCTACCTATTCCTTTTTCTTCTAATGTTTTTACTAAACTAGCTTCAGTATATCTTGGAGGTGGTTCTGTAAAATGTTGTTCTGGTTGTAAATTTTCCAAATGCAATTCTTGATTTTGCTCAACAATTGGTAACATCATTTCTTCGTCTTCTTTTTCATCTTTGTCTTCAATATATACAGACATAAATCCTAAGAATTTTAGATTAGAACCAGTTGCTCTAAATAAATAATTTTTCACATCAAAATCTATTACTATTGTATCATAAATTGCGCTGGACATTTGACTTGCAATAAATCTATTATGAATTAAATTATATAATTTATATTGTTCTTTAGATAAATATTCTTTTACATCATCTGGATCCAACTCAGGATGTGCAGGTCTAATTGCTTCATGCCCATCTTGAATATTAGATTTCGATTTATAATATGTGCCTTCATAATATTCATTACCATATTTTTTACATATTATTTCTTTTGCGATTGCACGCGCTTCTTCAGATAAACGTACAGAGTCAGTTCTCATATATGTTATAAGACCACTAATTTTTCCACCTATATTTATTCCTTCATATAACTGCTGCGCAACCATCATAGTTTTCTTTAAAGTAAATCCCAATTTTCTTGATGCTTCTTGTTGTAATGTTGATGTTGTAAAAGGTGCTGCCGAATGCCTTTGTCTTGTTCCTAACTTTACTTCTGATACAATAAACTTTTCATTCTTAACTGCACTTATTATTCTATCTACTTCTTCTTTTGATTTAATTTCTATCTTCTCATTTTTATAATGAATTAATTTTGCATCTACACTTTTTTGAGTTTTCTCATCATATAAATTGGCAATTAAACTCCAATATTCTTCTGGATTAAATTTATCTATTTCTTCTTCACGCTCAACTATTAAACGGCAAGCAACAGATTGCACTCTACCAGCACTTAACCCTTTTTGAACTTTTTTCCATAATAAAGGACTAATCTTATATCCAACCATTCTATCTAATACTCTTCTTGCTTGTTGAGCATCAATTAAATTTATATTTAATTTTCTTGGTTCCTTGATAGCTTTTGTAACAGCTTCTTTTGTTATTTCATTAAAAGTTACTCTACAAGTTGAATCAATGTCTACGCCAAGTATAAAGGCTAAATGCCAAGCAATAGCTTCCCCCTCACGATCAGGGTCGGTTGCAAGTATGATTTTTTTCATACCTTTTGCTTCTGCTTTCAACTCTTTTATAACTTTGCTCTTATCTCTCATATTAATGTATTTAGGTTCAAAGTCATTTTCAACATCTATTCCAAATTGACTTTTTGGTAAATCCCTTACGTGTCCCATTGAAGCAACAACTTTGTACTTACTTCCTAAAAACTTTTTAATAGTATTTGATTTTGCTGGTGATTCTACTATCAATAAATAATCTGCCATCTTTTACTCCTTTATATAGTAATTATTTCTTTATTACAATTTGTTAATACTTCAATACCATCTTCTTTAACTACTATAGTATCTTCTATTCTAATTCCATATTCATTTTCAAAATATATGCCTGGCTCAATCGCTAAAACCATATTTTTTTTCAAAATATATTCACCTCTACCAGTTATGCTTGGTGCTTCATGTGCTTCAATGCCAACACCATGACCTAATGAATGAACAAATTTATCTTCTAATTTATTTTGCAAAAAATATGTTCTTACCATTCTGTCTATATCTTGAATATTAACATACTGATTTATACAATCCAATACTTTTTTTTGTGCTTCTAATACAATATTATACTTTTCTTTAATATCTTCTGAAACATTTCCTATAAATATTGTTCTTGTCATATCTGTACAATATCCTTCATAACTTGCACCAAAATCCAAAAGTATAATATCATTTTCTTGTATTTTTCTTTCAGATGGTATGGCATGTGGCTTACTTGTATTTGGTCCACTTGTAACTATCGTTTCAAATGCTAAACCATTTGCCCCTGATCTAAACATATATGTTTCTAATTCATTTTTAATATCTATCTCAGTTTGATAAGGCTTTATATATTGTACAATATGCTCAAAAGCTTGTAAAGTAATTTCAGAAGCTTTTTTTATTTTATTGATTTCTTCATCACTTTTTATAACTCTAATTAACTCTATCATCTCGCTAATTGGTACAATATTAATATTTTTATATATATCTTTAAAAATATTATACTCATATACATTCATATATCTTGATTCTATACCAATAGTTTTATCTTTTAATAAGTTTTGCAAGAAAATATAATCTTCTTTTTTAGATAAATTTAGTATTTTAATATTAGGTAATTGTGCTTTTCTGTCTGTTATATATAAACTATTAGATAATAGGAAAATCTCTTCAAACGTAATATATAGTTCTTCTTGTACATTAATATTTAATATATATGATATATTCTTATAATTGGAAAAATACATCCCATCAATTTTAAACTCTCTCATATAATCTCTAACTTTTTCTACTGCATTGTAGTTTATCATATAATCTCCCTTATATACTAAATTTTAATATCCATTCCTCAAATTTATAATACTCAGTATCAAAATTTGAAATATAATCAGCTAATTTTGTATAATCCTTATTCTCAATTAACACATTAACTTTTTCTATTATTGATTTTAAATTAGTTACAACTTCATTTAAAACTGTAAAATCTGCATTGTTTTTATGATATTTCAATTTAGATAGTATTGAATCACAATCGGTAACATCGATTACTTTTAAATCGGATTCTTGCATAGTTCCATCAGCTATATAAGCTTCATAGTTTACGGCTAGATCCAATCTACAAAATATACCATTCAACAAATCTAAAACCAACTCTTTTGATACAATATAATATGGTATTAATTTCGAATCTAATTCAGATATATCTGCTTCGGTTATGGTTGCATTTATTAGTCTATATGAATACGTTAATTCTGCATCATCCGTAAAATTTTTAAATTCAAGAGTACCTACAACTTTAACTATAGCATTTGTATAATATACACTTTTCTCATTATCTGTAAACACAGCTATAGAATTAAAATCTGTATTATCAAATAATTCAACTGCATATGGGGAACTTGCTATATACACATACGAATAACCATATGGCGACAAGGGAGACATAAAACCATAAATTTCTATTCGCTTTCCATCATATTTTTTTAATTCTTCAATAGTGGAAATACCACTAAAAGTAGTCTTTGCATCAATAGTTCTAAAATCTATTTTAATATCTTCTCTGTCTATTACAACAAAAGCTATAATAAATATCATAATTAAAACTATTGTTGTAATAATAAATACTTTCTTTTTCATTTTTCCTCCTATAATAATAACTTCAAATACCAATCTACAAAAAATCCAGCTGGAATAAACATTAATATTACTGATGCAAGACAAATATATGGTCCAAAAGGAATATAGTCTGTTACCTTTTTAATTCGTGTTATTATAAAAAATATACAAGCAATAGCACCAATTGTAAATGCAATTAATGTTAATACTAAAATTCCTTTTACTCCAAAAATTAATCCTAAACCAAACATTAATTTAATATCTCCAAAACCCATACCTTCTTTCCTTAATATAAGTAATGATATTAAAGCTAATGCTAAAAATATTGAACCTCCTAATAGTCCTCCCATTATATGATTAAATGCTAATTCTTGTTGAGATAATAGAAAGAAAATTGATATATATATTATACCTAAAAATATTATAAATAAATTTAATTTATCTGGTATTATATAATGCTTATAGTCTATAGCAATTATAGCCAATAATGCAACAGATAATAATGCAAATATAAAGAATTCTATACTAAGTCCTAAAAACCAAAATAATATTGGTAATAATATCATCATTGGTATACCAAACAATATACTTAATCTTTTTTGAAAATTCTTTTTTCTAAAAACTGGTGCTTCTGGAACTCCTTCATCACAAGGCAATACATCGTAACATACTCTTGAGATTTGACCAGCAAAAAAACCAATAATTCCCAATATACCTAATATTATTATTGTTAATATTAAACCAAATGTATTTATCATTTATTATCTTCCATCCTTTTTAAATATGATTTAACTACCATTTTTTCTAATGGTCTTTTAATAGTTGTTGTTATACTACAATCTTTTGGACTAATTGGATGAACATATATTGTATACATTTTTGTAATATTTCCACCTAAAATATCTGTAAATATTTGATCTCCAATTACACAAATCTCTGAGCTATTTAAGTTTAAATATTTTTTACATCTTTTAAATCCACCACTTAAAGGCTTTTTAGCAAACATAAAGTACTTTATATCTAATTTATTTGCTACCTCTTCCACTTTATCTTTTATTATTGTATTTGAAAGTATACATGCATTAATTCCATTTTCTTTTAAGCTCATAACCCAGTTATATTTATCTTCAGATAAAATTTTAGAGTTATCTATTAAAGTGTTATCTACATCTAAAATAACACCTTTAATACCTAAATCTTTTAAAAACTTAATATCTATATCTTCAATTTTGTTAAAAATTTTATTTGGATAAAACATATTTTCACTCCTTATTAATATATATTATACTATTTTTTTTTATTTGTCTATTATTTTTAAAATATATTATATCTCAACTTTACATAATTAAAGTAATATGATATACTATTACTATGTTCAAATTTGTAATAGCCAATGAAATTTTTTCAGAAGTAGGATTAATAGAAAATGTATTTAAAGAACTAAATAAAGATTTAGTAAACATTATTATTAATCATATGAGGAATTATCCATATACCTTATTTGATAAAAAATACAATTACAGTATTTGCATATCAAATAACATTGAACAATTCGCAACGTTTGTTTATGAACAAGACTATATTGATAAAAGTTCTGCAAATTATATTTTTTCTCAAACAGACTATATCGCTACTAATATAAGCAATATTAAAAGTATAATTATTAAAACTTTATATTGTACAGAAATAATAGGTACAAATAAAATAAATCTATTATCTGTAAGTATTTTTATTAACAATAGCAATATATCATTAAGAGAATTAGAGTATATATTTCAAAAACAATTATCAATTAATTCAAAAACTAAAAAATATTGAATAAATTTTATATATTTTTTAGTTTTTTTTATTTTTAATTTACAAATTAATATCTAATGTGATATAATTTGCTTAACAAAAATTTTTGGGAGGTATATTATGAAAAAATGTAATCGCTGTGGTTGTTTCTTTATTGGAGATAATGATGTTTGTGCAAATTGTTTACCAATAGATGCAAATGATAAAGCAAAATTAATTGATTACTGTGAAACAAATAAATCTTTATTGTTCTCAGATATAATACATTCAACGGGGGTTAGCTCTACTAATTTATCTCGCTATTTTTCATCAACAGAATTTTCACAATACTCAAAAAATATTCAATACAATGATATATGTAAAAAAATAAATTTAAATTAATAAAATAATTAAAATAAAAGAATTGATAAATATTTATCAATTCTTTTTTATTTTTATCTTCCTATATTACCTACATATTTTGAAGGATCAACATCATGACCATTAACTCTTACTTCAAAGTGTAAATGTGGGCCTGTAGTATTACCTGTCATTCCTATTGTTGCAATTTGCATACCTTGCTCAACAATATCTCCTTTTTCAACAAGTAATTTATTACAATGTGCATAATATGTTACTATATCATTATCATGTTGTATAATAACTGTATTACCATATGTACCTTTTATACCTGAATATATTACTGTTCCATCAGCAGCTGCATATATGGGAGTATCATATCTATTTGCTATATCTATTCCCGTATGCATTCCACTTGATCTGTATCCATATCTTGAAGTTATGACACCTCTTAATGGTGTTTCAAAACTAAATCCAACATCTATAATCTTACTTACATTTTTAGCACTTGATAATACACTATTCTTTGTATTTACTTTATAATCTGTATTTATTAAAGTAATCAATTCATCTTTTGTAATAACTTGTGGATTAATTAAATTTCCTTCAGCTATTGAAAAATCTGCTGTAGTTTTAATTTTTTTAAGTTCAGATAACAATTCATTTGCATCATTTTCATATGAAACTAATGCCACTTCTTGATTATCTGCAAATATTGAATAAACCTTTTGATATACATATGCTGTTGCAATAACATCATTATATACCTTTTCATTATCTATTGGCTCAGCCCTAGATACTACTGTAAAAGTATATTCTGGTTGTTCTTGCATATCTATATATGCTATTTCATCATTTTCTTGTGTTAAGAAATTATCAATTAACTCTACAAATTCACTCTTTTGATTGATATACCCAATATGGGAACCACTTATAGTTACATCATATACTGGTTTTAACATTACTAAAACTGTTAATAACACTATTACCATAACTACCATTACAATTACACTATAACTTATTCTATGCTTAGTACCAATCATTCTCAGGTTACCTTTGCTATTAATATACATCGCCTCCTATGTATCACAATATATAATTATAGATGGTTTTACCGAATAATACAAACCACTTCAAGCAGAATTTTCAAAAATTATCCTCATTTATATACTTTTAAGGTGTTTTGAATAGTACAAATGCTTTTAAAAGCTCTCAATTTCTATCTTTTCCTTCTATTTACTCTGTTTTTAATCAATAATTTCAAGTCTCGCAAAATTTGCCATAAGTCTTTTTAAACCAAACACTTCAAAATCTATTTCCATTTTATAATCATTATCCTCCGGCTGTATTGATTTTATAGTACCAATTCCAAACTTTCTATGACTAACTTTTTGACCAACTCTAAATTGACTTATATCTACTTCCGAAACAGTTGGTATATTCTTTAAACTGTTTAAAAAAACATCAGCGCTACGGAACCCTTGAACAGCTACGTCATTAAAATTATATTCTTTTACTATTTTTACTGGCTCTTTTTTCATTATTTCAATGTACTCTGAATTTATCTCTTTTATAAACCTTGATGGTTCATTACAAGATGTATTACCGTATATAGTCCTAGTTCTTGCTGATATAATATATAGCTTCTCTTTTGCTCTTGTAACAGCTACATAACACAATCTTCGCTCTTCTTCTATTCCACCATCTTCATTTAACGATTGATATGATGGAAAAATTCCTTCTTCAACACCAACAATAAATACATTTTTAAACTCCAAACCTTTAGCATTATGTATTGTCATAAGAACAACATAATCTTTTTCATTCTCCAAATTATCTAAATCAGATATTAAAGATATACTTTCTAAAAACATAGCTAATGTATTATCTGCACTTTCTTCACTAAACTCTTGTACAGTTGTTACTAACTCTTCAATATTCTCTATTCTATTCCTTGATTCATCAGTATCCTCTATTATAAGTATCTGTTTATATCCAGTTACATCTATCACCCTTTTTATTAAATCTTCAATTGTAATAGTATCCTTTATTTCTCTAAAATCTTTTATCATTTTAGCAAAATCTTTTAATGCTTCATATGATCTAAAGGCATATTTATCAGCATTTTCTAAAATTTCAAACATAGTTAACCCATTTCTATTAGCTTCCTCTAAAATTCCAGCAATTGTGGTATCACCAATTCCTCTTTTAGGCTCATTAATTATTCTTCTTAAACTTACTGAATCTGATGGATTCTCTATAACTCGTAAATATGCAATTATATCTTTTATTTCTTTTCTATCATAGAACTTCATGCCACCAATAACTTTATATGGTATTCTTTCTTTTAAAAATATTTCTTCTATAATTCTTGATTGTGCATTCGTTCTATACAATATTGCATTATCATTATATGTTTCACTAGCACGTACTAATTCATTAATTGTATCTGCAATAAATTGTGCTTCTTTAAACTGATTTTCCACAGGGTTATACACAGGTTTAATACCATCTTTTTTATCGCACCATAAAACTTTACTAATTTTAGTCTCATTATTTTTAATTACACAGTTCGCTACATCAAGAATCTGCTGTGTTGACCTATAATTTTGTTCAAGTTTAACAGTTTTTGCTCCTGGATAATCTTTTTCAAAATTTAATATATTAGATATATCTGCTCCCCTAAAAGCATAAATCGATTGATCATTGTCCCCAACAACAAAAATATTATTATATTTTTTAGATAATAAATTAATAAGTATAAATTGTGGTTTGTTAGTATCTTGATACTCATCAACTAATATGTATTTAAATTTCTCCTGATAATATTCTAATACATCTGCATTATTTTGTAATATATATATTGTACAAAGAATAATATCATCAAAATCAACTCCATTATTTTGCTTTAGTTTCTTTTGGTACATTTCATAAATTTCAGCTATCTTTTGTTCTCTTAAAGTTTTAGCAGTTATTGAATATTTACTAGAATCTATCATATTACTCTTTGCCTTTGAAATAACTGATTGAACACTTTTTTCACTATACATTTTTATATCTAAATTTAATTCTTTAATACATTCTTTTATCAATACTTTAGTATCATTTGTATCATATATATTAAAATTCGAAGTATATCCTATCTTATCTATATGCTTTCTCAAAATTCTTACACAAATAGAATGGAAAGTCCCTATCCAAATATCATTTGCTTCAGGTCCAACAACCTTAAGAACTCTTTCTTTCATTTCATTAGCTGCTTTATTAGTAAATGTTATAGCTAATATATTCCATGGCTTAACTTCTTTTTCTTGTAGTATATATGCTATTCTATGTGTTAATACTTTAGTTTTACCACTTCCAGCTCCTGCTAATACCAGCATTGGTCCTTCTATATTAGTTACAGCTTCATATTGTCTATCATTTAACCCTTCTAATATATCCATTATGTCTCTCCTTTGTATTTTTGCTTAAAAAAAGTTAGAGTTTTCTCTAACTTTTTACTTCAAGTCTTAATAACCCTTTTTCAGAACTATATGCATATATAGTTGATTCAGGTATATTTTCAAAAGCTATATCATTTTCATAATACTCTAAAGTTTTTCTAATTGTCTTATTGTTACCAACTAATGCTATCCATAATATTTTATTACTATTTGTACTAATAATAATTTTATTATTATCTATTTTATATGTTAATTCATTAGAACCATCCTGTGATTCCATAAGTTGCATTTCTTGATTACAACAACAAACATTTTTGCCACTATGATGTATCATGCCAATTTGGTTTTTACAAACTGGACAGATATAAAATCTAACATTTTGTTCCATATTCTCTCCAATCTAAAAGTTTTCTGCTTTAATTTCAAAAAAGGCTTGCGGATGATCGCATACTGGACAAAGAGCCGGTGCATTAACCGCAATATGAATGTGCCCACAATTCCTACATTTCCATATTTTGATATTTCCCCTAGCAAATACTTTTTCATCTTCTACATTTTCTAATAATTGCTTATATCTTTCTTCATGTTCTTTTTCTATTTTACCAACTTCTTCAAATAAATATGCAATTTTATCAAAGCCTTCATCTTTTGCTATTTTTGCAAAACCAGCATACATATCTGTCCATTCAAAGTTTTCTCCAGCAACTGCATCTTTTAAATTTTCAACCGTTCCTGGTACTTCTCCATCATGTAATAGCTTAAACCACATTTTTGCATGCTCTTTCTCATTTTCTGCAGTTTCTTCAAATATAGCAGCTATTTGTTCATATCCATCCTTTTTAGCTTTTGATGAATAATATGTATATTTATTTCTTGCTTGTGATTCACCAGCAAATGCAGCCATTAAATTGGCTTCAGTTTTTGATCCTTTTAATTCCATAATTATTACCTCACTTTCAGATATATTTTATTTAATACATTATATATTTTCTATTTCAAAATTTCAATACAATAAATAAAGAATCTATCTCTAGATTCTTTATTTATTTACAATTATTCCGCATTATAGTAGTTTAATTTTTCTACTAAATCATCTACATCGATACCATGAACATCACAAGCTTCTTGTAATGATTCACCACTAGCTGCTGCGCAGCCTACGCAATGCATTCCTGCTTGCATTAACACTTCTGCTAACTCCTTATTAATATCTAATATTTCAGATATTAACATGTCTTTTGTTATTTCTTTCATTTTTTCACCTTCCTAATTTAAAATTATAACGACAGGTACATATTACTATAATCATTACAATTTGTCAAATTAATAAAAAATATACTTGTAAAATAATATCTTTCAATATTTTTAAATTCACTTTTACTAAATTATTATACCTTAATTATTTAATGTGTATATATTTTAATGAGTATTCTAATATAGAACACTCTTATTGTATTATTTCAATCTAATTATATATAGCATATAATACGAACATACATATTGAACCAATCAATAATGACAAAAATGCTTAATAAAATGCTGTAAATAACATTATCACAAATATAGCAAAAAGAATTACAATTGCAATTGTCCTTAACGTTTTGTTTTTTACAAATTTGCATACTATTTTGTAATACAACAAATATACAATTGCGCCAACCAATATTAACATCAATACTACTAATAACATTGATCCTGATGATATCATTTTTACCTCTTTAGCATATTTATGCTAAAATAATTAATTAATAATTTATTTTACAAATTCAATATACTATATATTTCAAGAATATTATGAAATATATAGACAAAAACTTATTGAAATGATATACTATGGTAAAATATGGAAGGAGGTGCAGCTCATATTTATTAAAATCTTTATCTTTACTTTTCATTCAATGTTATTTCTTATTATCCCCTTTTTTCTTGATTCATTAAGTATGTTTATATTTATGTTTTGTTTTACAGTTCTTAGTATAGTTGTCTCATTAATTTTTATCTATGATATTTTATCAACTTATATTTTACTTGAAAAACAAGGTTCAAAACTAAAAAATATTCTAGAAGGTGATTTATGAAAAAAATACTAATATTTTTACTAATAATAGTTTTTAATCCTTTATTGCATACATATATTCTTTTGAAAGCGTTTTCATCTGTCTATTCTGCAAATATTAATTTTTCCGAATTATCTTTATTACCCCTGAATTATGATTTTATCTTATTATGTATAAAAACTATTTTCCCATTTACAACAAATGTAATGTATATAATAATATCCATTGTTATATATCGCTCGCTAAATTTAAAAAATATTTCATTAAACCAAAAAAATACTGGTAACACAAGTGGCTTATTTATTGGTACAAATAATGAAAATAATAAAATATATCTTCCATTAGTAGCTTTATACCAAAATATTCTTATAACAGGTTCTATTGGTTCTGGAAAAACATCTTCAACTATTTTTCCTTTTCTAAATCAATTATTAAAAATAGATAATATGTCTGGCTTAATACTAGATGTTAAAGGTAATATGTTTAATACCATTAATACTATGAATTGCAAACATCATATCATAGTAATTGAAGTTGCTGGTAAATATACATATAATCCATTAAATAGACCTTTACTAAAACCATATATATTATCTGACAGACTAATAACAATTCTAAAACTTTTTTCAAATACAAAAAATACTGATACATATTGGTTTGATAAAGCAGGACAAATGCTTACAGAATCAATAAAACTTATACGATTATATAATAATGGATATGTTAACTTTACTGAATTGCACAAAATTATATCATCAAAACAATATATACTTGAAAAAATGCATTATGTTAAAACCTTATTTCTTAGTAACAAACTTACACATAGTATGCAATATGATTTAAATTCTATACTTTCATATTTTCAAAACGAATATGAAAATCTTGATTCAAGAATTCAATCTATAATTCTATCTGAAATTTCTAGATTAACTTCTACTATTACAAATGATGAAGATATTTGTAATACATTCTCGCCATCTAAAGATAACTCTTTTACATTTAGTTTTGAAGATATCTTCACAGATAATACTTTTCTAATTCTTAATATTCCAATTGGCGAATACCAAAACCTTACTAAAATTATAGCTACATATTTAAAACTTGAATTTCAATATGAAGTATTAAAAAGAAAACAACCTATTACATCACCATCTTTATTTTTATCAGATGAATACCAAGAATATATAACTAGCAATGATGCTAACTTTTTATCTTTAAGTAGAGAATTTAAATGCATAAATATTATATCTACTCAAAGCTATTCTTCACTTTTAAATACATTAGGAAATGAACAGCAGTTGAATATAATAACCCAAAGTTGTATTAATAAAATATTTTTAAGAACTGATGATATATACACTATCGAACAAGCTCAAAAACTATTTGGGAAAGAAGAAAAAATTAAAATAAGTAAAAATGTAAGTGAAAATGCTCAAGAAACTAATTATAACTATCTTTTAAATATTATGCGTTCAAAAAAGTCTAATATTTCACAATCTCGCTCTACATATACTTGTACAGACTATGTATTTGATATAAAAGACTTTTCATTAAACTTAAAAACTTTTCAAGCAATTTGCTATTTATCTTCAGGAAATAATATGCTATTACCAATGAAACTAAATCTTCATCCATATTTTGAAAAGGAGTGATATTATATTAAAAAATCTAAAATGTTTTTCTTACTTATTTTAGTTACAATATTCATTATCTCATTTGCAACTATTGCCTATTGTGGTGATCCAACTATTATTAATAAACTTAATTCAGCATTAAAAAAAATAACTGAATGGATGATAAAATTAGCAACTCCTGCAGCAGCTGTTGCTATCGGTACTGGGATATTTATAACAAAGTTTAGCTTTGGTGATGAAGATAGAATAATGAAAGGTAAAAAACTTATACGAACAACATTATTTTCATATGGTTTTATACTTGCTGTTGATCTAATACTAAAAGCAATACAATCTTTAATAGGTTAATATATGGAAAACACTGAAACTACCGATAACTCAATCTCTACCGAACAACTACTATCAGTTATAACTGATATAGTTCAAAACATATTTAATACTTTATTTTCATCCATAGATAATACTATATACAATCTTTTAGATAACATTGTCATTTTGACAAGCAATAATATTATAGATGAAAATATAAGGCAAATATTTTTTTCTGATAATTTTAATTTACTAATACTAATTAACATTTTAGTTGGCTTTATATTTATATATAAAGTTATTAAAATAATTAGCTCATATTACACTAGCCAAGAAACAGAATTCATATTGTTGTATATTCTTAAAGCAATTTTTATTATTATATGTGCAAATTCATGTTTATTTATTTGTGAATCTTTAATCAATTTTAATTATCTCATTACAGAATTTCTTTTACAATTAGGGGAATACTTATTTAATAGTAAAATTTCTTTTTTAAACTTCGCTAATAATATAAATACATACATATCTAATAGCAACACAACAAATATATTTTCTATTGACGGAATAATAAAATCTATAATTACTTTTGGCTCTATATCTCTTTTAATATCTTATATTATTCGTTTTATTCTTATAAAAGTTCTTATATTATGTTCGCCCTTTTTTATAATTTGCTTATTACAAGATAATTTACAACAATACTTTTTTAGCTGGTTAAAATACTTTTTTGTATTACTAATTACACAAAACTTTATTATTATAGTATTATATATTCCACATATCTTAAGTCTTGAAAACACTACATATTCAAAACTTTTAATAATTGGTAGTATTTTATTATTATTTAAGCTCAATTCATATATTCAAGAAATAATTGGTGGTTTTAACTTTTCTAAAAATTCTAACATATCTTCATCTATTTTTAAATCTATTGGAAAAGGAGGTAATTAAAATAACCCAAAAAGATAATACTAAAATAGTATACCAAAATTATGATGTCCAGCCTAAATTCTTAGGAATTTTTAATTATATAACTATATTTATTTCTTTAGGCATATGTATTCCTATAGTTTACATAATTTATAAGCTTAACATTTCAATAACAATAAAAATATATGGCATATTCTTTACTACATTCCCTATCTTGCTTTTTAATATAATCTTTGCACGTATAGACAACATACATTTATATGTTTTTTATGCAATAAAATATTATTTATCCTCTAATACTTATGTATACTCTAAAAAAAGAGAAATTACAAAATATTGATTGCATATCATATTAAATAATGATATAATTTGTAGAAAAGAGAGGCGATAAAATGGAACTAGAAAAACACGAAATGCGTCTATTTTCTTCAATAGACATACCAGAAATATTTATATCAGATTATATGCAATTATTAGATAGTGATAGCATAAAAGTTTATCTATACCTTTTGTTTGCCCAAAAAAATAATATAGATTTTACTATTCTTGATTTATCTAAAAGATTAGGTTCAACTGTTGAAGTTATTAAATCAAGTTTTGAAAAATTGGATAAGCTTGAATTAGTATTAAAGAAACCAAATGGCTATATTATCAAAGATATTAGAGAAATAGAATTAAACAATCTTTATTCTCCAAAACTAACATCATCTCTTGAAGATGCTGTTAAAAATGCAGAAAATAATAAAGATAGATTAAAAGCAATTACTACAATTAATAACACATATTTTCATGGCACCATGTCTCCATCATGGTTTACAGATATCGACATGATGTTTGAGAAATATGGCTTTGAAAACGAAGTTGTTATTGCTTTAATAAATGATTGTTATGGTAAAGGAACATTAAATCATAAATATGCAATGGCTGTTGCAAATACTTGGAATCAAAATAGAATTAAATCATTTGATGACCTAGAAAGATATTTTATGAATTATGAAACTAAAACAAAACTTAAAAAACAGATTGCTAAAAAATTAGGATTAAATAGAAACCTTACTGAATATGAAGAAGCATATGTAGATAAATGGTCAAACGATTACAAATACAGTTTAGACATAATAGAATTAGCATTAAAAAAGACTACATCAAAAACGAATCCTAGTTTTACATATATAGATAAGATACTTTCAGATTGGCATGAACACTCTTTAAAAACAATTGAACAAATAAATAATTTTAGTAAAGATTTTAATGAAAAAGATAAATTTATTAAACAATTTACAAAAGAAAACAAATTGAATGGTTATACCAAAAGACAATTAAATAACCTTGATCAATTTTGCGATAACATTAAAGTAGGCGGTGAATAAATGTCTGCATCAACTATTAAAAATATTATGGCTACATATGAACAAAAAAGGAATAATGCTTTTTATAACTTAGCTCAAAAAAAAGAAAAAATTTTTAATCAAATACCTAGATTAAGAGATATTGAAAATGAAATAAAAACATGTGCTATCAAGTCTGCAAAGTCTATTCTTTTAGCAGAAAGCAATGAAAAAAATAGCTATGTACAAAGTTTAGAAGATAATATAAATATTTTAACTAAAGAAAAAGAATCATTGTTAAAACAAGCAAATATTTCTTTAAGCGATCTTGAACCAAAATTCGAATGTTTAAAATGCAATGATACAGGATATGTTAATAACCAAAAATGTAATTGTTTTATACAACAATTAATAAATGATTTATATAATGATTCAAACTTATTAAATTTTAATGAACAAAATTTCAATAATTTTAATTTAAACATATTTAGCGATGAGGTAGATATAAAATATGGTATATCTCCAAGAAATAACATAAAAAATATTCAAAAAGAAGCTAAAAACTTTATTAAAAACTTTAATTCTAGTAAACAAAAAAATTTATTTTTATTTGGCCCAACAGGTCTTGGCAAAACATATTTATCTAGTTGTATTGCTAATGAATTATTAAAAATGCAAAAAACTGTTTTATACCAAACGGCACCACTACTAATAAACTCATTAATTGACGATAAAATAAACAATAAAGGGAATAATAAATTATATAATGAAGTATTTAAAGTTGATTTATTAATAATCGATGATTTAGGAGTAGAATTTACCAACAGTATGAGATTTGAAGAACTATTTACGATAATAAATACACGATTAATTAATTCTAAAAAAACAATTATATCAACCAATCTGAACTTAGATGAATTACAAAGCAAATATGATGATAGAATCGTTTCAAGAATTATTGCTAATTACTCATTACTAAAATTTATTGGTGAAGATATTCGAATTAAAAATAGATAAATTAAGAAGTATACCGCTGGTATACTTCTTTTATGTCTAATATATTGAATTTTTAAAATATTTATGATATATTAAAAATAATAAATAATTATAGGGGGCACATATGTCAAATAGTAATAAAGGTATAAGCTTAATTGCTTTAATAGTTACAATAATCGTTTTAATAATTCTTGTTGCTGCAGTTGTATTAACAAGCGTTAATACTCCCCAAACAGCTCAATTAGCAGTATTTTATAACAATATAGCGTTAGTGTAAAATATTAGTAGGCAAATCATAAAAGATTTACCTACTAGTTTTTTATCTTTTTTTAAAAAAACTATATAAAAAACATAGACAATCCAGTATAATGTAAGTGTCAAACCAACACGAAA
>JAQVRJ010000019.1:5186-17371 GCA_028701115.1 Clostridia bacterium | reverse complement strand
CTCTTTATTTTGCTGTCTAAAACAAGTCTAGGAAACATTCTATTTTTAAGACTTGATTTATATATTTTTTTTTCTAGGTGGTAACATTCTATTACTTTTCTAGTGTTTATATTATTATATGGGGTGATTTAATTGGTAAATGATTTAGTACAGGGAAAATCGGTACGTAAATCTTACGCGAAAATTGGGGATCAAATAGAGATGCCTAATTTGATTGCGGTTCAAAAAGATTCGTACAAATGGTTTTTGGAAAGTGGCTTAGGAGAAATATTAAGAGATGTATCTCCGATTACAAGTTACACTGGCAATTTAATCTTAGAATTTGTAGATTACTATATGGAGGGTAAACCTAAGTATACTATGGATCTTGCAAAGGAAAAAGATGCAACATATGCAGATAGATTGCAAGTAAAAGTAAGATTAATTAATGTTGATACTGGCGAAATTAAAGAACAAGATATATTTATGGGAGAAATTCCATTAATGACACCAAGTGGCACGTTTATTATTAATGGTGCTGAAAGAGTTGTTGTTAATCAATTAGTTCGTTCACCAGGTTGCTATTATGCAAAAGAAGCAGATAAGTTCAAAGATAAATATTTATATTCTGCTACTGTAATGCCTAATAGAGGTGCTTGGTTAGAATATGAAACAGATGTTGAAGATATGTTTTACGTAAGAGTTGATAGAACAAGAAAAGTTCCTGTTACAACATTATTAAAAGCATTTGGTATTATTGGTGATAATGAGATATTGGAAATGTTTAATAATGATGAAAGAATTAGAGTTACATTAGAAAAAGATAATATTAAAACACAAATTGATGCCCTAATTGAAATATATAAAAAATTAAGGCCAGGTGAATTACCAACAGAAGAAGCTGCAAAAAGTTTATTTAACGCTATGTTTTTTGATGAAAGAAGATATGATGTTACAAAAGTTGGAAGATATAAATATAATAAGAAATTATCTTTAGCAACAAGAATTGAAAATAAAGTTTCCGCAGATAAAATTGTAAATAAAGAAACAGGAGAAGTTTTTGTAAAAGCAAATACAATTATTACTCCAGAAGTTGCAAGAGAAATACAAGATAGTGGTATTAATGAAGTATACATTATTCATAATGATGAAAAGATTAAAATAATAGGTAACGGAGTTGTAGATCTTAAGAAATATGTTAAAGGTTTTGACAATGTATCTGTAGATGTAAATTATGCTCTTTTAACAAAAATAATAGAAGATACAAATAAAAAAGATTTAAAGGATGCAATACAGGAAAAAATGTCTGAATTAATTACAACACATTTAACTGTTGAAGATGTAATTTCATCAATAAATTATTTATTGAATTTAGTACATGGGTTAGGTAGTGTAGATGATATAGACCATTTAGGTAACAGAAGAATAAGATGTGTTGGTGAATTAATGCAAAATCAATTTAGAATTGGTTTAGCTAGATTAGAAAAAGTTATTAAAGAAAAAATGGCTATTCAAGATTTAGATTCTATAGCACCACAAACTTTAATAAATACAAAACCAATTTCATCAGTAATAAGAGAATTCTTTGGAAGTAGCCAATTATCTCAATTTATGGATCAAACAAATCCATTAACAGAGTTAACTCATAAGAGAAGAATTTCTGCATTAGGACCTGGCGGATTATCTAGAGATAGAGCTGGTATGGAAGTAAGAGATATTCACTTTACTCATTATGGTAGATTATGTCCAATTGAATCTCCAGAAGGACCAAATATTGGATTAATATCTTCATTACCAACTTTTGCTATAATTGATGAATATGGTTTTATTCAAACACCATATAGAAAAATGGATAAAAAAACTACTACAGTTACAGATGAAATTGTTTATATGACAGCTGATGAAGAAGATGGATATATAATTGCACCTGCGTATGAAAAAATAGATAGTAAAGGTAAATTTATAAATAAAAAATTAAAAGCAAGATATAAAGATCAAATATTAGTAGTTGATCCATCACAAGTAGATTATGTAGATATATCACCTAAACAAATGGTATCTGTTGCAGCATCAATGATTCCTTTCTTGGAAAATGATGATGCTAACCGTGCTTTGATGGGTGCAAACATGCAAAGACAAGCTGTTCCATTGATTAAAACAGATTCTCCAATTGTTGGTACTGGTATTGAATATAGAGCTGCTAAAGATTGTGGAGTTTGTGTTGTTGCAGAAAATGATGGTATAGTTGAAAAGGTTACAGCAAATTACATTAAAATTAAAACTAAAAAGGGATTTGAAACTTATGAATTGCAAAAATTTAAAAGATCAAATTCAGGTACTTGTGTAAATCAAAGACCTATTGTAGTTGAAAATGAAAAAATAAAAGCTGGAGATGTTATAGCAGATGGCCCAGCAACATGTAAGGGAGAAATGGCATTAGGTAAAAATATTTTAATCGGATTCATGACATGGGAAGGATATAATTACGAGGATGCTATATTAATTAATGAAAGACTTGTAAAAGAAGATGCCTTTACATCTATTCATATAGAAGAATATGATTGTGAATGCCGTGATACAAAATTAGGACCTGAGGAATTCACAAGAGAATTACCAAATGTTGGTGATGATATGTTAAGAAATCTTGATGAAAGAGGAATTATTAGAATCGGTGCTGAAGTTGTACCAGGAGATATATTAGTTGGTAAAGTTACACCAAAAGGTGAAACTGATTTAACAGCTGAAGAAAGATTATTAAGGGCAATCTTTGGTGAAAAAGCAAGAGATGTTAGAGATAATTCATTAAGAGTACCACATGGAGAAGCTGGAACAATAGTAGATATTAAAATATTCTCATCAAAAAATGGTGATGAGATGGCACCTGGTGTTAATGAAGTTGTTAGAGTATATATTGCAAAGAAGAGAAAAATATCTGTTGGAGATAAAATGGCTGGTAGACATGGTAATAAAGGTGTTGTATCAAGAATATTACCAGAAGAAGATATGCCATATTTAGAAGATGGTACACCATTACAAATAGTGTTAAATCCATTAGGTATTCCATCTCGTATGAATATAGGGCAGGTATTAGAAGTACATTTAGGATATGCTGCACGTGCATTAGGATGGAAAATTGCAACACCAGTATTTGATGGTGCAAATGAAAATGATGTTTTAGAAACATTGAAAAAAGCAAAATTACCAATTAGTGGTAAAAGAAAAATATTTGATGGTAGAACTGGAGAACCATTTGATAATGAAGTTACAGTTGGTATTATGTACATGTTGAAACTTCACCATTTAGTTGATGATAAAATTCATGCTCGTTCAACTGGACCATATTCATTAGTAACACAACAACCATTAGGTGGTAAAGCACAATTCGGTGGTCAAAGATTCGGAGAAATGGAAGTTTGGGCATTAGAAGCATATGGTGCTGCTTATACATTGCAAGAAATTTTAACGGTAAAATCTGATGATGTTGTAGGAAGAGTTAAAACATATGAAGCAATAGTTAAAGGAGATAATATTCCAGAACCTGGTGTTCCAGAAGCCTTTAAAGTATTGGTTAAAGAATTACAAAGTTTAGGACTCGATATTAAAGTTCTTGCTGAAGATAATAAAGAGGTTGAGCTTAAGGAATGTATCGATGATACTGATGATATAGAGATTGCATCAACAAAAAATGTTATAGATAAAGAATTAGCTGAAGAAGGATTTAATATAGTTGATGATGATTGCGAGTTAGCTGAGAAAGATAATTTCGAAGATGACTTTTCTGAAGTGTTTGATAATGATGATTTTGGTGATGAAGGAGATGAAAAATAATGCTAGATTTTGAAAATTTTAATAGTATAAAAATTGGTATTGCTTCATCTGAAAAAATCAGAGAATGGTCAAAAGGTGAAGTTAAAAAACCAGAGACAATTAATTATAGAACATTAAAACCTGAAAAAGATGGTTTGTTTTGTGAAAAAATATTTGGACCAACAAAAGACTGGGAATGCCATTGTGGTAGATACAAAAGAATTAGATATAAAGGTATAGTTTGTGATAGATGTGGTGTTGAAGTTACTAAATCAAAAGTTAGAAGAGAAAGAATGGGACACATAGAATTAGCAGCGCCTATTGCACATATATGGTATTTTAAAGGAATTCCTAGTAGAGTAGGTTTAGTATTAGATGTTTCTCCAAAATCTGTTGAAAAAGTAATATATTTTTCATCATATATTGTAACTGATCCCAAAAAATCTGATTTATCAAAATATGATGTATTATCTGAATTAAAATATAGAGAAGCAATTGAAAGAAATGGAGAAAATTTTTTTGTTGCTAAAATGGGAGCAGAAGCTTTAAGGGAGTTATTACAAGAAGTTGATGTTAAAAAATTATCTGATCAATTAAAAGAAGAATTAAAAACATCTTCAGGTCAAAAGAAAGCAAAGATTATTAAAAGATTAGAAACTGTTGATGCATTTGTTCAATCAGGAAATAAACCTGAGTGGATGATATTAGAAGTATTACCTGTATTACCACCAGAATTAAGACCGATGGTACAATTAGATGGTGGAAGATTTGCAACATCAGATCTAAATGATTTATATAGAAGAGTAATAAATCGTAATAATAGATTAAAGAGATTATTAGATTTAGGAGCTCCAGAAATAATTGTAAGAAATGAAAAAAGAATGTTGCAAGAAGCTGTTGATGCTTTAATAGATAATTCAAGAAGAGGAAAACCTGTAATGACTCCTGGTAATAGACCATTGAAATCTTTATCAGATTTATTAAAAGGTAAGCAAGGTAGATTTAGACAAAACCTATTAGGTAAGAGAGTTGACTATTCAGGTCGTTCAGTTATTGTTGTAGGACCAGAACTAAAAATGTATCAATGTGGATTACCAAGAGAAATGGCGATTGAATTGTTTAAACCTTTTGTAATGAAAGAATTAGTTGGAAGAGGATTAGCACATAATATTAAAAGTGCAAAAAGAATGGTTGAAAGATTAAAACCTGAGGTATGGGATATATTAGATTATGTAATACAAGATCATCCGGTTTTATTAAATCGTGCACCAACATTGCATAGATTAAGTATTCAAGCATTTGAACCTGTATTAGTAAGTGGTAGAGCAATTAAATTACATCCATTAGTTTGTTCAGCTTTTAACGCTGACTTCGATGGAGACCAAATGCCAGTACACGTTCCATTATCACCAGAAGCTCAAGCTGAAGCAAGATATTTAATGTTATCAACGAATAACTTATTAAAGTTACAAGATGGTAAACCAGTTGCGGTTCCATCTCAAGATATGATATTAGGTAGTTATTATTTAACGATTAAAAGAGATGGAGAAAAAGGCGAAGGAAAAATATTCAAAAATATTGATGAAGCTATGATGGCATATGATGAAGGTGTAATAGGATTACATGCTTTAATATATGTTAGAGTTATTAAAGAATATAAGGGTGAAATGATAACAAGAATATTGCATACTACAATTGGTAGAATAATATTCAATGAAAATATACCACAAGATTTAGGATATATTAATAGAGATGAAATATATAATGTATTTGAAGATTCTGATACTAATGAAGAAAGAATGCAAGATAGAAAATTAGATCTAGAAATTCAATTCCCTATAATTAAGAAAAATTTAGGAGATATAATAGATAGAACAATTAAGAATCATGGTATATCAAAAGCTGCAGAAGTATTAGATACAATAAAAGCTTTAGGATTTAAATATTCTACAAAAGGAGCGATAACAGTAAGTATTTCAGATGTTATAGTTCCAGAAGCAAAGAAAGCATTAATAACTCAAGCTGAAGAAAAAGTTGAATTAATATCTAAGAGATTTAAACGTGGTGAATTAACTGATGCTGATAGATATAATCAAGTTATTAAAGTTTGGGAAGATTCAATTAAAGAAATTACAGAAGCTATGATTAAAAACTTTGATGAATTAAATCCAATATATATGATGGCTCAATCTGGGGCTAGAGGTAATATGAATCAGGTTAGACAGTTAGCTGGTATTAGAGGATTAATGGCTGATACATCTGGTAAAGCAGTCGAAATACCAGTTAAATCTTGTTTCCGTGAAGGATTGGATGTACTTGAGTACTTTATTTCAGCCCATGGTGCTAGAAAAGGTTTAACAGATACTGCGTTAAGAACAGCTGATGCTGGTTATTTAACAAGAAGATTAGTTGATGTTGCACAAGATATAATTGTAAGAGAAGAAGATTGTGGAACAGAAGAAGGAGTAATCGTAAGAGAAATAAAAGTTGATGATAGAGTAATTGAAAAATTAGAAGAAAGATTATCTGGAAGATATGCATTTGAAGATATAGTTAATAAAGATACAAAAGAAATAATTGTATCAAAAAATGAATTAATTACTGATGACATGGCGAAAGCAATTGTTAAAGCTGGCATTACTGAAGCTAAGATTAGATCAACTTTAACTTGTAAAACAAAACATGGTGTTTGTATTAAGTGTTATGGTAAGAGTTTAGCAACTGGTGATAAAGTAGATATTGGTGAAGCTGTAGGAATTATAGCTGCACAATCTATTGGTGAACCTGGTACACAGTTAACAATGAGAACTTTCCATACTGGAGGTGTTGCTGGTGGAGATATCACTCAAGGTTTACCGAGGGTTGAGGAATTATTTGAAGCTAGAAAACCAAAGGGATTAGCTATTATGTCAGAGATTTTTGGTAAAGTTAAAATAACAGATAATAAATCTAAAAAAGAAGTTGTAGTTACTGCATTATCAATTGATGAAACAAAAGCCAAAAAAGTTACTTTATCTTCTTGTGAAGACAAGCTTGGTGTGAAGTTATATGCAAAGTTATCAGATAAATATAAGACATTACAAGATGTTCAAAAAGATATTGTTAAGTTGAGCAAAGAATTATTAGTTATTGAAATGAAAAAGTTGGATAAATTAATTAAAGATAAGAATATAGTTCAAGAATTAGAAGTTAAGACATATTTAATACCATTAGATAAAGAATTAATTGTTAATGATGGAGATCTTATTGAAGCTGGTCAACCAATTACATCTGGTTCATTAAATCCACAAGATTTAATGAGAATAAAAGGATATCACGGAGTACAAGATTATTTAAGTGCTGAAGTACAAAGGGTATACAAAGATCAAGGTGTTGACATTAATGATAGACATATAGAAATTATAGTTAAACAAATGTTAAGAAAAGTTAAAGTTGGTGAAGCTGGACAAACAAATTTACAATCTGGTTCATTAGTAGATATTAGTGATTTTATTAGAGAAAATAAAATGGCTATGGAAAATGGAAAGATACCTGCAGAAGGTGAAAGATTGTTATTAGGTATAACAAAAGCTTCATTAGCAACTGAATCATTCTTATCTGCAGCATCATTCCAAGAAACAACTAAAGTATTAACAGAAGCTGCAATAAAAGGTAAAGTTGATCATTTAGTTGGATTAAAGGAAAATGTTATTATTGGTAAATTAATACCAGCTGGTTCTGGAATGAAAAGATATAGAAATGTTCAAGTTCAAAGAAATCAAGATGATGTATTAGAAGAAGAAATTGAAAAAAATATTCATGATTTATCTGTTGCTAGTGTTTCAACAACATTAATTCCCAATATTTTATTAGATGATTATTCAGAAGAATTAGGAATAAAATTGTATAATAAATTAAAGAAGGAAAATTATAATACAATTAGTGAAGTTGAAAATAATATTGATACAGTTAAAAGTTTCATAACAGCAAAAGATTATAAGAAGCTTGAAGAATTATTTGAAAAAGCTTTAAATATCGATTCAGAAGATAGCACAACACCTGATAAAAAAATAGAAGAATTTGTTGATGAGATGGGTATAAGATTATTAAATAAATTAGAAAGACAAGATATCAAGACTGTAAGTGATATTAAGATTAATATGAATTCTTTAAAGGAGATCGTAACACCAAAAGAGTATATGCACTTAATTGAATTATTTGATAATATATCAGTTGAAAAAATAAACGAAGAAGTTGTTGAAGATTCTATTTCAATTGCAGAAAAATTATCTGAAATTAAGTTAGTAAAAATTAAGGAAGAACTAAATAATAGAATATTTGAAAAATTAAAAAGTGTTAAGTGTAAAACATTAAATGATGTTGTAGAAAAAAATTCTGATGCAAAAACTTTATTAACTGCAAAAGAATATGATAAATTAACAGATTTAATTAATAGATATTCAAAATCTTAATTTATTAAAAAGAGGATGTGAAAACATGCTCTTTTTTATTTATAAATATATTTGAAGGATATTGAAATAAAGAAGATGTTCAGTATAAAATACTGAACATCTTTATTTAGGATTTATATGAATTGTTACATCATATATATTAGATATATACATTATTTCTTTTTTTATAATATCTATTATATTATGGCTATTATTAACTGTCATATTTCCGTCAACTGATAATTCTATAATAATTAAATAATCATTACCGATTGGTTTAGATTTTAAACTATCAATATTTATAATTTCTGGATATTTTTTAATTATTGTTATTATATTTTGTTTATCATCTTCATTAATGGACTTATCTAATAATATATTACAATTCTCATATATTATTTTTATTGCAATATAGTAAATCCATATAGATATAAGAATACCCATTACGCTATCTAGCCATGCTAAGTTTACTGTTGCTCCTAAGACTCCTATTAAAGTACCTGTTGTTAGTAGCATATCGTTTTTATGATCTTGAGCATTTGCAGATATTAAATTACTATTAACATTTTTGTTTTTTTGGGTTACATATTTATATAATATGAATTTTGTAAGAATAGTTATAAAACATATTATTACAAGCCACCATGAAAATTCATAATACTCTTTATTTATTAATGCAGTTACAGATTCTATTATAATTTTTGAAGCAAGTATTATCATTATTAAACCTATTAGTGCAGAAAATATTTGTTCAATTTTTTGATGACCAAAGTTATGACTTTTATCTGATGGAGAGTTAGAGATAAATCCACCAATAAAGGTTATTAAAGAACTTAAAATATCTGATGTACTGTTTATTGCATCAGCAATCATTGCTAAACTGTTTGTTATTAATCCGATTGTAAATTTTATTATTGCTAAAAAAATATTTGCTAATATTCCAATTAGGCCAACTTTTTTAATGGCTTTTGCTCTAATATTATTCATACGACACCTCTTTATAAATATAACATAAAAAAATTAATATATCAATTGAAATCTTGAAATCTTACTTTTTATATGCTACTATCATATATATTATATATGATATAAAAGGGGTGTAAATATGCAATATTCAAATGAAGTTGAAAATATGTGTTTTGTAAAAAAAGGTGCAAATCATGGTCCAGCTCCAATACCTGAAGAGGGAAAATGGGTACAGTCTAAAGAAATAAAAGATATATCTGGTTTGACACATGGTATAGGTTGGTGTGCTCCACAACAAGGTGCCTGTAAATTAACATTAAATATTAAAGAAGGTATTATTGAAGAGGCATTAGTTGAAACTATTGGTTGTTCAGGTATGACTCATTCAGCTGCAATGGCTGGTGAAATATTGGTTGGTAAAACTATTCTTGAAGCATTAAATACAGATTTAGTATGTGATGCAATAAATACTGCAATGAGAGAATTATTTTTACAAATTGTATATGGAAGAAGTCAATCAGCTTTTTCTGAAGGTGGCTTATATATAGGCGCAGGACTTGAAGATTTAGGAAAAGGGCATAGAAGTCAAACAAGTACAATTTATTCTACAAAAGCAAAAGGACCAAGATATTTAGAATTAACAGAAGGATATATAACAGAAATTGCTTTAAATGAATATGATGAAATAATTGGATATAAATATGTAAATATAGGTAAAATGATGGATAATATTAAGACAGGAATGGAACCATTAGAAGCTATTAAAAAAGCAAGTGGACAATATGGCAGATTTGATGAAGCTACAAAAGTTATTGATCCACGTAAGGAATAGGGGGAATATTATGGCATTATTTGAAAATTATGAAAGAAGAATTGAGCAAATAACAAAAACATTAAATGAAAATGGAATTAAAGATTTAGAAGAAGCAAAAAAAATTTGTGATGAAAAAAATGTTAATGTTTTTGAAATAGTAAAAAATATTCAACCAATTTGTTTTGATAATGCTTTATGGGCATATACAGTTGGTGGAGCAATAGCAATTAAACAAGGTTTAACAAAAGCAGCAGATATTGCAAAAGCTATAGGTGTTGGGTTGCAGTCATTTTGTATTCCAGGTTCAGTAGCGGATGATAGAAAAGTTGGATTAGGACATGGTAATTTAGCAGCAATGTTGTTATCTGAAGAAACAAAATGTTTTGCATTTTTAGCAGGTCATGAATCTTTTGCAGCAGCAGAAGGAGCAATAGGTATTGCTAGGTCTGCTAATAAAGTTAGACAAGAAACATTAAAAGTAATATTAAATGGGTTAGGAAAAGATGCAGCACAAATTATATCTAGAATAAATGGATTTACTTATGTAAAAACAGATTTTAACTATTATACAAGTGAATTAACAATTGTTGAAGAAATTGCATATTCAAATGGAGAAAAAGCGAAAGTTAGATGTTATGGTGCAAATGATGTTCGTGAAGGTGTAGCTATAATGCATAAAGAACAAGTTGATGTGTCTATAACTGGTAATTCAACAAATCCAACAAGATTTCAACATCCTGTTGCAGGAACATATAAAAAAGAATGTATAGAACAAGGTAAAAAGTATTTTTCAGTTGCATCAGGTGGTGGAACAGGAAGAACTCTTCATCCAGATAATATGGCAGCAGGTCCAGCTTCTTATGGTATGACAGATACAATGGGAAGAATGCATTCAGATGCACAATTTGCAGGCTCTTCATCAGTACCAGCACATGTTGAAATGATGGGATTAATAGGAATGGGTAATAATCCAATGGTAGGTGCAACTGTATCAGTTGCCGTTGCAATTGAAGAAGCAATAAAATAAAAAACAAAGCAGGTAGAAAAATTTTAATAATAAAAGATTATAGATGGTTATTTATTTATAGTCTTTTTTTAGTTGACAAAAATTTTTTTTAAGTATATTATATTTTGTATATTGGGGTGTCGCCAAGTGGTAAGGCATCGGACTCTGACTCCGATATTCCGTAGGTTCGAATCCTACTACCCCAGCCAAAATTATTTTGTTTAATAAAAAAAGATTTACTCTTTCTTACGAGTAAATCTTTTTATTAAATTATTAAATTAATATTTATTATTTAATACTAATTTTTCTTTGTTTCAATTCTTTTTTTATGACCTATAAATATTGGTATAGAAATTGCTAATGTACCAATAAATGTTATTAGAGATATTAATTCTTCATTTATGTTATTATATTCATCTGGGATAATAATATTTGTTAATGTCATTATTATTCCAATAATTCCAATTATTGCCAATATTATTGTACCAACAAGAATTGCATATGAATATATAGCGTCAACTTTAACTTGAAATGTTGCTTCGGATTTTCTAGTAACAATTAATATTATTAATGCTAATATCAGAACAGGTAATAAGAAAAAGAATAATCCTAAAAATATAATTGCACCTGACATATTATTCACCTTTACTTTCTTTTAATTCTTTATCTGCTTTTTTCCAATGAAAAATGTAAATAGGTAAACCTACAACAACAAAAGCTAAAGAATAAATGATTGATCTTAATGTATAACTTTCAAAGCCATCTATTACTAAATTAGCTGTATTGTATATTGCAAAAATTGTTCCCCCTATGACCATTAATATTGAAATTAAACAAATACTGTATAAATAGACTGTTTTAACATTTTTTGAAAACATAACACATCTCTCCTTTCCATATAATTCTTAACCACATTATATAAAAAATATATCAAGAAAACAAGTAGATTAGTAAATATTATTAATATATATATAATATTGCTATTTACATAATTATTAGTTCTTTTTTTATTAGTATTTTTATTTAAAAGTATACACAATTTGAAAAAGATGTGGTAGAATAACAGAAAAAAGGAGGAATATATAATGTGTGATTGTCAAAATGCAAGTAAAATAAAATTAAATGAATTGTTAGAAAAGTACAAAGATGATAAAAGTAACCTTATTAAAGTACTAAATGAGGC
>JAQVRJ010000019.1:0-5086 GCA_028701115.1 Clostridia bacterium | reverse complement strand
AATGATGGATATTCTGCATTAGAAAAAGTTTTATTTCATATGACTCCAGAAGAAGTAATTGAAGAAGTAAAAAAGTCTGGGCTAAGAGGTAGAGGAGGAGCAGGATTTTCTACTGGTATGAAATGGGAGTTCGCGAAAAAATCTGAAGGCGATATAAAATATGTTTGCTGTAATGCAGACGAAGGAGATCCAGGAGCTTTTATGGATAGAAGTTTATTAGAAGGTGATCCACATTCAGTATTAGAAGCAATGATGATTGCTGGTTATGCTATAGGTTCAAATAAAGGATATATATATATTAGAGCAGAATATCCAATAGCTGTAAAAAGATTAGAAATTGCAATTTCACAAGCAAAAGAAATGGGCATTTTAGGTAATAATATATGGGGGACTAATTTTAGCTTTGATATAGAAATAAGATTAGGAGCAGGAGCTTTTGTATGTGGAGAAGAAACTGCATTGATGAGATCTATTGAAGGAAAAAGAGGAGAACCAAGACCAAGACCTCCATTCCCAGCTGTAAAAGGATTATTTGAAAAACCAACATTGTTAAATAATGTTGAAACATATGGAAATATTACTCAAATAATTTTAAATGGTTCAGAGTGGTTTAATAGTATAGGAACAGAAACATCTAAAGGAACAAAAGTATTTGCTTTAGGTGGAAATATAAATAATGTGGGATTAGTTGAAGTACCAATGGGTGTTACTTTAAGGCAAATCATTTATGATATAGGAGGTGGTATTGCAAATGGTAGAGAATTTAAAGCAGCACAAACTGGAGGACCTTCTGGGGGCTGTATACCAAAAGAATATTTAGATACACCAATAGATTATGATAGTTTAATTAAGATCGGTTCAATGATGGGTTCGGGTGGATTAATTGTAATGGATGATACGAAATGTATGGTTGATATTGCAAAATTTTTCTTAGAATTTATTGTTGATGAATCATGTGGAAAATGTCCTCCTTGTAGAATTGGTACCAAGAGAATGTTAGAAATATTAACAAAGATAACAGATGGTAAAGGGAAAGATGGAGATATTGAAAAGCTTGAGAGATTAGCATACAATATTAAGGTTTCATCATTATGTGGTTTAGGACAAACTGCTCCTAATGCAATATTATCTACATTAAGATATTTTAGAAGTGAATATGAAGAACATATTAGAAATAAAACTTGCCATGCAGGTGTTTGTAAGAATATGGTGAAAATTGTAATAGATGATAATATATGTAAAAAATGTGGAACATGTGCAAGAGTGTGTCCAGTTGGAGCAATATCTGGTGAACCAGGTGTTGGATTTAAGATAGATTATGATAAATGTGTTAAATGTGGTACATGTATTGAAAAATGTCCATTTAAAGCAATATCTAAAAAGTAGGAGGAGAAAATATGGAAAATGTTAAATTAACTATTGATGGTATTGAAGTTGAAGTGCCTGTAGATTATACAGTTTTAGAAGCTGCTGAAGTAGCCCAAATAGATATTCCTACTTTATGTTATTTGAAAAATATAAATCAAATTGGTGCATGTAGGATGTGTATTGTAGAAATTGAAGGTATGAGAGGTTTTGTTACATCTTGTACTCAACCAGTTGCAAATGGTATGGTAGTAAAAACTAATACACCTCAATTGATAGAAGCAAGAAAAGTAACTATGGAATTGTTATTATCTAATCATGCTAATTCATGTACAACATGTGTAAGAAATACAAATTGTGAATTACAAGCATTAGCAAAAAAATTAAATGTTACTGAAATTGAATATGAAGGTGAAAAAATAGATATGATGTTAGATGAAATTTCGCCTTCAATAGTTAGAGATCCAAATAAATGTATTTTATGTGGTAGATGTGTTGCTATGTGTAAACAAGTACAAAAAGTTGGAGCTATAGAAAAAATGAACAGAGGATTTAATACAGTTATTAGCGGAACATTTAACATGAGTTTAGCAAATGTAAATTGTGTTAATTGTGGTCAATGTATAAATGTATGTCCAACTGGAGCTTTATCTGAAAAAGATAATACAAAAGAAGTTTGGAAAGCATTACAAGATAAAGATAAATATGTTGTTGTTCAAACAGCCCCAGCAGTAAGAGCTGCTTTAGGTGAAGAGTTTGGTTTGCCTATAGGAACATTAGTTACTGGTAAAATGGTTTCTGCATTAAAAAAATTAGGATTTGATAAAGTATTTGATACAGATACTGCTGCAGATTTAACGATAATGGAAGAGGCAACAGAATTAATTGAAAGAATAAATAATAAAGGTGTTTTACCAATGATAACATCATGTAGTCCTGGATGGATAAAATATATTGAACATCATTTCCCAGAACAATTAGATCATTTATCTACATGTAAATCACCACATCAAATGTTTGGCGCAATAATTAAATCCTATTATGCAAATAAAATTAATATTGATCCTAAAAATATTGTTGTTGTTTCAGTAATGCCATGTGTTGCTAAAAAATTTGAAGCAAAGAGAAGTGAATTAAGTGTTGATGGATTAGCAGATGTTGATGTAGTATTAACTACACGTGAAATTGCACGAATGATAAAACAAGCAAATATAGATTTTGTAAGTTTATCAGAAGAACAATTTGATGATCCTATGGGAGAAGCAACTGGTGCTGCAGTAATATTTGGTACAACAGGTGGAGTTATGGAAGCTGCTTTAAGAACAGCTCAAGATTTATTAACTGGAACAAGTGTGGATAAAATAGATTTTACTGAAGTAAGAGGCAAAGAGGGATTAAAAGAAGCTACTGTAAGTATAAATGGATTAGATATTAATGTTGCTGTTGCACATGGATTAGCTAATGCTGAAAAAGTTATGAAAGAAATTAATGATGGTACAAGTAAATATCATTTTATTGAAATTATGGCATGCCCAGGTGGATGTATAATGGGTGGAGGACAACCTATTCATACTGCTAAAGAAATAAGTAGTATTGATATAATGGGATTAAGGGCTAAGGCTCTTTATGATGCAGATAGTGCTTCTAAAATTAGAAAATCACATGATAATCCTGCAATTAAGAAAATGTATGAAGAATACTTAGAAAAACCAGGTAGTCATATAGCACATGAATTATTACATACAACATATACCAAAAGAGACTTATATAATAAATAATATTAATATAATTTTTAATAATGTTAAAAAATGAAATTTAAGTATTATAATACTTGAATTTTATTTTTTCTAATTTCTTTTTACTTATTATTCAAAAAATAAATAAGTTTTTTATTAATATCTTCTTATTTGTATTTTGATAATCAAAATATAGATTTTTTATAAGTATAATAGATTTAACAAAAAAACAAAGAAATTATTACAAATGTGTTACAAAAAGGTTAAATATTGCTTGTATTTCAATGTTTTTCTTGACTTTTATTATATATACATTAAAATATATACATAGAGGTTTTTATGAGAATTATTTCAGGTACTAAAAGAGGAACTAAATTAAATACTTTAGAAGGTAATAATACACGACCCACATTGGATAGAGTAAAAGAATCTTTATTTGATATATTGTATTCAAAGTATGGTAATTATGATGTGGTTTTAGATTTGTTTTCCGGAAGTGGAAGCTTAGGATTGGAAACAATAAGTCGTGGTTCAAAATTTGTGTATTTATGTGATAATTCGAAAGAAGCTATTGATGTAATAAAAAGTAATATGCTGAAATGTAAATTTGAATTACAATCAGAAGCTTTATATAATGATTATGTTTATTGTTTAAAAAATTTTAAAGAAAAAAAAATAACTTTCGATTTAATTTTTTTAGATCCACCTTATGGAAAAGGTTTAGGAATTGAAGCATTAAGATTAATAGATGAATATGGGTTATTAAAAGAAAATGGAATAATAGTTTTAGAAGAAGATGTTTTAGAGAATATACCTAATAATGTAGGTTCTTTGGATAAAATAGATGAAAGAAAATATGGTAGGATAAAAATATATTTTTATGTGAAAGGGGCATGAACATGGAAGTTTTAGCATTATTAGATGAGTTGGAGGATATATTAGATAAAGGGTCAGGATTACCATTTACTAGTAAGGCAATGTATGATAAAGAAGAATTATTAGACATTGTAAAAGAGATAAAATTAAAATTACCTGATGAAGTTAAGCAAGCTAAATGGGTAAAAGAAGAAAGACAAAGAATATTATTGGATGCTCAAAAAGAAGCTGCTGATATAGTTAAAGAAGCAGAGAATAGAATTATTTCAATGATAGATGAACATGAGATAACAAGAAAAGCAGTTGAACAAAAAGATACTATTATAGAAAGTGCTAACTCTATGGCTCGTGAAATATCACAAGGAACAAAAGAATATGCGGATGAAATATTAGCTGGTATAGAAGAAATGTTAATTACAAATCTTGATATAGTTCAAAACAATAGAAGAGAATTAAAATAATATACCTAAAAAAGAGTTATGTTTTTAAGAATAGTAAAATTCATTAAATTCATAACTTTTTTTAAATTGCATATAGGAGGAAAAGTATTGGGAAGAACAAAAGGTAGCAAGAATAAAAAAACAAAAAATGTCGAAAATTATGAAAACCATGAAAGCAGAAATATAACAAGTTTTATAGTAACTATTATAGGTATTATACTAATAGCAATAATTGTTTTTGGTAATGTTGATGGTAGTTTTAGTAAAATTGTTGCAAATTTCTTTGGTGGATTATTTGGATTCGTAAAATATTTAGTACCTTTCGCTATAACAGCGGTTGGAATATATGGAATTTTTAAAGGAAAAGGACAAATGGTTGTTAAACTTATACAGACAACCATATTATTAGTAATTATATCTTCATTTTTTTCATGGCCTAGTTTTCAATATAATTCTGAAGAATCATTTTGGAGTAATTTGTTATTGGATTATCAAAATGGAATAAGTTTAATAGATGGAGGATTATTAGGTGGTTTAATAATAACACCAATTTGGTATATGTTGGGTAGTATACCAACATTAATTATTCTTATTGCACTTGCAATATTATTTTTCGTTTTTGTAACAGGTATAAGATTTGATACAATGTTAATATTTATAAAAGATTCA
>JAQVRJ010000018.1:11704-17416 GCA_028701115.1 Clostridia bacterium | reverse complement strand
GCAGGAACATTTATGATGGCTGCATTAGCTTCAAAAGGTGATGTTACTGTTAAAAATTGTATTTCTACTCACTTGTCCCCTATTATTTCAAAACTTGAAGAAATGGGCGCTGAAGTAACAGATAATTTTGATTCAGTTAGAGTAAAATATGTTAATAAATTAAATTCCGTACACATAAAAACATTACCATATCCAGGATTTCCTACAGATATGCAACCACAAGCAGCAATTCCTTTATGTCTTGCTGGAGATAAAAGTATAATAACAGAAACAATATGGTCATCAAGATTTCAATATACTAATGAGCTAAAAAAAATGAATGCAAGCATTGATGTAAATGATAAAACAGCAACAATAAGTGGTGTATCTGAATTAAAAGGTGCTCCAGTATATGCTACTGATTTAAGAGCAGGTGTCGCATTAATTATTGCAGGTATTACTGCAAAAGGTACAACAGAAATATTTAATATTGATCATATTGATAGAGGATACGAAAATATTGAAAATAAATTTAAAAAATTAGGAGCAAAAATTACAAGAGAAAAATATGATAAATAGAGGAGCTTAAATGTTTAATTTCCATAGTCTAAGTAGTAGCAGTTCTGGTAACTGCTATTTAATTGAAACAAATGAAACAAAGATATTAGTTGATGTAGGTATTACTGTTAAAAAAATAAATACTGAATTAGAAAAAATAAATTTATCATTAAATAATATTGATGCTCTATTTATTACACATGAACATTCAGACCATTGTAAAAGTCTAAATAATATTGCTAAATTATATAATATTCCTATATTTATTAATAAGCCTACCTTTAATGCTTTAAAAGATAAAAATAACATAGAGCAAGTAAACTATATTAAATCTAATGAAGAATACATCTTTCATGATTTAAATATTAAACCTTTTGATATTCCACATGATGCAGCACAACCATTTGGTTATACATTTAAAAAAGGTAGTAAAAAAATTTCTATAGCCACAGATATGGGTACAATATCTCAAGAAGCTTTAAAAGCATTATCTAATAATAACTTTGCTTTAATAGAATCAAATTATGATATAAATATGTTAAATGCAGGTAAATATCCATATTATATAAAGAAAAGAATAGCTAGTAATTATGGCCATTTATCCAATAACCAATGTTCAGAAATGATAGCTCAATTAATACAAAAGAATACAACAAACTTTATGTTAGGTCATTTAAGTGTTAATAATAACTTTCCTGAATTAGCAATGGAAACTATTAAATCTGAATTAATAACTAATAAAATAAATTTAAAAGATATTCAATTATCTGTAGCAAGTAATAATTGTTTATCTAATAATATAATAATAGAAAAATAATAAAAACTTTCACAGTTAAAACTATGAAGGTTTTATTTTATTACAATTCTAAAATATTATTAATTTAATATGCGAAACACAAAATTTTTTCAATATTTATATTAATAAATATTATTATTATTTAAGTCTACATAATTGATTTTTAGCCTAAAATATGGTATAATAATTATATGAATATTAATTCTATGAGCTTTCAACAATTATTTGAATTAGTTGAAAAAGAAAAAGAAACCAATGCTGATATAGCTGAGGGAAAAGAGTTTATTGAACAAATCATGAAACGTATGAGGGAAATAGATTGGGCAAAAAGGCTCTACTCAAATGCTTGTAACAAAGCTACTGAACAAGGAGTTGTAACATATTACATATGTCCTAAATTACAGCACAGAATTGAGAAGTGCGAGGTAGACATATTGGAAGTAGCAAAAATACTGAGAAATATGATTATTTCTTCAGATAATTTGATGTTCAACTATCCCCCAGAAGCTGTAAAACCTCATTTTTTGTTAAATAAATCATATCGTGCTAAAATTTTACTAAAAAACAATTAATAAAGTAGATCTACTTTATTAATTGTTTTTTAACGTAACACTTCAAACAGTTTACATAATTGACATTTTGTATAAAATATAGTATAATAAATTTATGGATTTAAATTCTATGAGCTACGATGAATTATTCGAAGCAAAAATGAAACTCGATGCTGAAATTGATGTGGCAGAAGAGATGAGAAAAAAAATCGTCGAACAAATGGATGCTTTGGATTTAGCAGAGGAATGCTACAAAAGAATATGCGAAATTGTCCTTAAAAAAGGCTTCGCTATCTACAATTTAGCTGATAGTAACCTTATCGACGTATGTAGAGGCGCTCAAATAAGCAAATACGATGTAGCAAAAGCCTTAAAACAAAAAATTGTAGCTTCAGAAACTATCACTTTCGGATGCAACCCCAAAATTGTTAGCCCAGACTATATGTTTAACGAATTTGCTAGAATAAGGATCGTTCCAAAAACTCAATAAGCCTTTGTAATAAAAGCTTATTTTCAAGAATAGACAAAGTACATAGTACTTTGTCTATTCTTTATTATTTTTTTGCTATAAAACTATTAATATATAAAGCTTTTTTACTATTTTGGAATTATATATATATTCCCATATATAAGTTGACATAATTGCTTTTTTGCGTAAATTATGGTATAATATATATATGGATATCAATTTAGTTATGAGCTTCGAAGAATTATTTGAAGCGAAAATGAAAGTCGATGCTGAAATAGCTGAGGCTGAAGAGATGAGAGAAAACCTCAAAAAACGGATAGCAACATTACTTTGGGCAGACAAATTCTACAACAAAATCTGCAGTATTGTTCTTGAAAAAGGTGTAGCTTTCTACAATGTAAGTACTAGCGACATCGAAAAAGAACTTGAGAAAAATAATGTAAACACATTCAAAGTAGCAGAAGCCTTAAAACAAAAAATTATCGATTCAAAAATTATCGGCTTCGGATGCGAACCAGAAACTGTAAAACCTCAGTACATGTATGACCTCTGTTCTGAAGTACGAATCTATCCCAAAACTCAATAAGCTTTTTTAATAAAAGTTTATTATCCAAAATTGACAGAGTACATAGTACTTTGTCAATTCTTTTTTTATATAAAAAACACATACAATATAATGTATGTATTTGGTGTACCCGAGAGGACTTGAACCTCCAACCTCTTGATCCGTAGTCAAGTGCTCTATCCAATTAAGCTACGAGTACAAGTGTATATAGTATACTATTATTTTTTATTTTTTACAAGTAATAATATATTTTTTTGAAATTAAAAAGAGCTTTTGCTCTTCTTAATTATTTTGCCATATTTTTAATAGCATTCTCAATTACATTTCTTTCTCTTTCAATTATTTCAACGAATTTTCTTGCTAAATTTCCATCAAATTGTGTACCAGCATTTTTAATTAATTCGTCTTTAGCCACATCTATTAATAATCCTTTTCGATACTGTCTATCTGATGTCATAGCATCAAAAGCATCAGCTATAGTCACAATACGTGCATACAATGGTATTTCTTCTCCTATTAATTTACCAGGATAACCTTTTCCATCAAACCTTTCATGATGATATTTTACTATTGGAATTATATCTTCAAATATTGTAGCAGCATTTATTATTTGTGCTCCTATCAATGTATGATTTTTTATCTCGCTATATTCATCATCGGTTAATTTATCTTGTTTTTGTAATATCGCATCGGGAACTCCAATTTTACCTATATCATGGAACAAACCACCAATGTATATTCTTTCTTGTTCTTCTTCAGAAATTCCAATTTCTTTTGCAATTAATTTTGAATAAAAAGCAACTCTATCTGAATGACCTTTCGTATATGTATCCTTAGCATCAACAGCTATTCTTAATGCTTCAACTGTTCCCATATATGCATCTGCTAATTTATCTTTTGATTGTTCCAATTCAATATTTATTTTTCTAATTGTCTTAACTTGTTCAACAGATTTTAAAGCTGATTCAATTAAAACCAATAATTGATTTGGATTATCACTTTTCTCACAGTAACCTTGAATATCATATTTTTTAATTGTTTCTAAAGGTGGTATTAAATCTTTATGCCCTGTTAATAAAAGAATATATAAATCTTGATTAAACTTACGAACTTCCTCAATAACTTTATCTCCATGAATTGGTGCCATAATATAGTCTAGAATTAATAAATCAAAATTGTTATTTCGTATTAATTCTATTGCTTCCAATGGATTTGTTATACCAGTTACATTATAGCCACTTCTCTTTAAAAATATTGATATAGACTCAATAATACCTTCTTCATCGTCTACAACTAAAATTTTATATCCATCTTCTGTATGAATTTGATTTTTTCTCATTAATCTTTTACCTCCTCAATTATTCCATTACTGACTTTGAATAAATTATACTTAAAATTTAAGTTAAACCCAATTATATCTGTACATGTAATTATTGTTTGATATTCATTTATGTGACTAAATAATTTTTCAACTCTACTACTATCTAGTTCAGAAGTTACATCATCTAATAATAATATTGGATTTTCATTATATTCCTCTTTTAAATTATCTATTTCAGCTAACTTATATGATAGTATTCCACTACGTTGTTGTCCTTGAGAACCATATTTGCTAAGATCTTTATCATTAATATAAAATATATAATCATCTTTATGTGGCCCTACTGATGTATATCCTCTTTGTATATCTAAATCTAAACTTTTTTGTAATTTATCGATAAATTCTTCTTTTGTAGTACAATTGGGATTATATTCTAATCTTAATTTTTCTTTACTATCTGAAATATATTGATGCTTTTCTGCTACTTTATTTGTAATTTTTTCAATAAAAGCTTTTCTTGTTTCAATTAATTTCATTCCACTACTTATTAATTTTTCATTCCATACATCAATAGTCTCAATTAAACTATTATTATATCTTATTTGTTTAAGCAATGTATTTCTTTGTTTCAACACTTTATTATATTGTAAAATATCATAAATATATACTGGCTTTATTTGTGTAATAGAAATATCAAAAAATTTCCTTCTAACACTTGGTGATTGCTTTAATATTTGTAATTCATCTGGAGAAAATATCACTATTTGTATATTTCCTACAACTTGACTCAACTTGTCTAACTTTATACCGTTAATTTTAACTAATTTATGCTGCCCTTTTTCCATAAATATTTTTAATTCATTCTCTTTGTCATTTTTAACATATTCAATGCTTACTGTAGCATTTTCATTAGACATGTTTATCATTTCTTCTTCATAATTAGTTCTAAAAGATTTACCTATAGATGCCAAATATATACTCTCGATAATATTAGTTTTACCTTGTGCATTATCTCCAATAAGTATATTTATGTTTTTATCGATATTCAGTTCTTGTTTTAAATAATTTCTAAAATTATTTAAATTTATTTTTGTTATATACATATTATCTTACCACTCTATTCACTAATTGGTACTTTAATATAAAATGTTGTACCTTTTCCTTCTTCTGATTCAAAATACATATCTCCTTTAAAATTACCTTTAATCATAGAATATGACATATACAATCCTAATCCTGTACCATTCTTGCCACGTGTCGTTATCATTTCTTTAAATAGCTTATCTTTAACTTGATTTGATATACCAACACCATAATCTTGAATTTTAAATTGGATCATATTTCCTTCTTTTGTTATTGTCAAATCTATTTTTTCATTTGGATTACCATTATATGAATATATAGCATTTTGAATAATATTATCTATAACTTGAATTAAGCCATTAATGTCACCTTTTATATATGCTGTTTTAG
>JAQVRJ010000018.1:0-11604 GCA_028701115.1 Clostridia bacterium | reverse complement strand
ACTTTATTATTATTCATAACATCTTGTATTGTCTTCTTTAATAAATAATTTTTATTTACAAATTCACTTACACCTTGTAAATCTTTTAATTCAAATACATTTTGACTTCGTATTTGTACATTGTTTTTATTAAATATCTTCATAAATGTATCATTGTAATCTAATACCTCAAAATCATCACTAATAACTAAGTAAGCATCTGAAATTCTATCTACTACAAATTTTAAAGCTATTGAATTAGCGTTTAAAAACTTAAATCTAATTATTCCTAAGGCAAAGAAAAATAAACCTAATGCAAAAGATATTGGGGTTGCATACACAGATAAGTCTAATATCTGTAATGTAAACAATACATTAACTATAACTGGTATTAAAATGCCTGTAAATATTAATAATGACTGTTTCGAAAATAATCCCACACTTCTTACTGAATGTGTTATCATCTTAAACAATCCTATTGCTATTAATAAATATGAATATATTGTATGAATTTTAAAATATGGTCCATATATTACACCTGTTCTAATTGTATCATATTTTTCATAAAACAAATGATGGAAATCATTAGTCCATAACATTAATAAAGATAATACTGGAACTACTAAAAATAATAAATGTCTTTTTTTAAATACTATTTTTGTATTTGTAAATATTTCTCCCAAAAAATATATTGCAACTGGAGTTAAACATGCCCCAATATATACAAAATAATCAAATAATATTGGTGGTATACCCCATATTTCTGAGAATAATAATTGTGATAACAATCCACCTTCCCATAATATTATTAATAAATGCAATACCAAGAATACTGTTATAATTTGCTTTTTCTTTTTTAATTTCAATATAAAAAGCATCATAATAATAGTTAATATAAAGGATGCTAATAAAGCAAATAATTCTAAATTATTCCCAATAGTTTCAAATATCATTTTTTATTCTTCCTTTCCAAAAAAACCACATTCAAACAAATAATCAAAAAATATCTTAATGTATTTTTCACTAACGGTAGGCCATTCAAAACCTATTTTTTCCAAATACTCATCAGTAAATTTAGCATTCAATTTGATATTTGATTCATATTGTAATTTTTTGTCTTTACCCATATCATTTAATAAATATGATACAAATATATTATTCCTTTCAATTAGAATCTTTATATATTCATTGAATTCTTTTTCTGAAACAATACTAATTTTCTTATAATATATTTCACATATTTTAATAAAATCTTTTATAGTAATATGCTTATCATTATATAAATGAAATATCCTATTAATATTATTATTATTATATACTATTTTGGTTATAGCTTCAACACAATAATCAACAGGAGTAAATTCGAGATAACCCTCTCTTATATAATCAGGTATTACGCCTAAATTATATATAACTTTTAATCTATTTATATATGCATTTTCTTTTAAATTTTCTTGGAATTTGCCATCTTCATATCTACCCATAATATTCCCAAGCCTTAAAACATAAGCATCTAAACCTTTTAACATATTATCATAAATTAATTTTTCTGCAATGAATTTTGTTCTAATATATACATTATCTAAAGGTTGATTAATATTAAATTTATTCTCTGTATACTCTACTTCCCCATCAATATTATTGTTCATATATGTTTGATCTACTAGTGCATTTCCCGAAACACTCATTGTAGATAAATGAAATAACTTTTTGTTATTTTTCATGCAAAAATTAATAAGATTTTCAACGCCAATAACATTTATTAAATTGAATTCTTTCTCATCACCATAATGTGCTACTTTTGCTGATGCATTTATAACCACATCAATATTATTAGCAATTCTTTGGTATGTTGCCGAATCTAATCCTAATTCTTTATCTGCAATATTTCCATTAATTATTATTATTTTATTTCCTAAATAACTATCATATTTTGTATCATAATAATAATGCAATTTATTCTTCAATCTTTCTATTGTATCAGTATTATTTTTGTTTCTTATTAAACAATATACCTTTTCTATATTATCGTCTAATAATCTTGCCAACAAATTAATTCCAACAAAGCCCGTGGCACCAGTTAATAGCACCGATTTTACTTGCTGTTTTCGAATTTCTACTTCACTCATTGTTTTATCTAAAATACTTGAATAATTATTTACTGTAACAGATTTATTTGTATCTTCATTTGCATTATTTATAATTCTTTGTTCTAAATCTTCAATAACTGGATAATTAAATATATCTGCATATGAAATATTAAATTCATGCTTAATTAATTCAATTTGTAATTTCATAGCAAGTACAGAATCTCCGCCTAAATCAAAGAAACTATCATCTATACTTACTTCTTCAACTTCTAAAATACTTTTATATAGCTTTAACAATATTTCTTGCGTTTTTGTTTTTGGTAATATAATTTCTCTATCTTTAGCAACAAATTCATCTTGCATATTCTTTAAAACTTTACGATCTATTTTACCATTAGGAGTATAAGCAAATTCTTTTATCTGTTGTATATTTGTAGGTCTCATATATGTTGGTAATACTTTATTAATACCATTTCTAATTGCTAATATATCTAATTTATTATTTGATGTAAAATAGGCACTTAAATATTGTCTATTATCTTTATTTTTTTTATCCACTACTACAACTTTATCTATACTACTATTTTGATTAGCTATAGCTACTTCAATTTCTTCAAGTTCTATACGTAATCCTCTTATTTTAACTTGATTATCCGTTCTACCAAAACATTCAAGTTCTCCATTTTCAAGAAATTTTACCAAATCTCCTGTTGCATATATTATATCATTTTTAATATATGGATTTTGTATAAACTTTTCACTTGTAAGCTCAGGTCTACCTTTATATCCCTTAGATAAACCGTCTCCACCAATATACAATTCACCAACATGTTTAATTGGTACCAATCTTTTATATTCATCTAAAACATACATTTGCGTATTATATATAGGAACACCAATATTAATTTTTTCATTTACATTAACTTGCTTCATTGATGAATAAACTGTAGTTTCAGTTGGTCCATATGTATTATATGAAATAATATTTGGATTAACATCATAAATTCCTTTTAATAATTCATCAGAAAACGGTTCACCTATTAATACTATATATTTTAATTGTTTAAAACATTTCATATCTTCTTTGTAATCTATAAGCATTTGCATTCTTGATGGTGTTGTTTGAATTATTTCAACATCATTCTTTTCAATTAATTTATTTAACTTACTTGGTATACGTTGTTCATCCTCATTAGCTATAACGACTGTTAAACCATTTTGTAATGCCAATAATGTTTCAAAAACAAATATATCAAAACTCATTGTAGTAACAGATACAATATTTTTCTTTTCTTCTTTTTTAAAGAACTCAATAGCTTTATCTGAATATACAGCTAAATTTGTAACACCTTTATGCTTAACCATAACTCCTTTTGGATTACCAGTTGAACCAGATGTATAAATTACATATGCAATATCTTCTCCATTGTTTACATTCTCAATATGATTTTTGCTACCTTTATATATTTCACTTTTCTCTATTGTTATATCTATTGCATTTTGATGCTCAAAACAATTATTTTTTGTCAATATATATTTAGCACTGCTATTACTAACCATATATTCTACTCGATCTTTTGGATATGAAATATCTATTGGCATATATGAGCCACCAGCTTTTAATACCCCAACAATTCCAATAAGCATTTCAAATGATCTAGGTACCATTATTCCAATAATATCATTAGGTTTTACACCTTTATTTCTTAAATAATGTGCAACTTGATTTGTTTTTTCATCAAACTCTTTATATGCCATAATACTATCTTCGAAAATTAAAGCCGTTTTCGTTGGAATAGCAGATGCTCTTTTTTCTATCTTTTGATGTATAGTTGAATTTATATCATAAGAATAATCCGTATTATTAAATGTATATAGTAATTTATTCTTTTCTTTATCATCTATCATTTCAATTTTTTCTAAAGGAATATGTATATTCTGCAAAACTTCATTTAATATATTATTGAAATGTACTGCAAAAGCTTGCATTGTAGATGATTTAAATAAGCCTGTTGAATATTCAATACTAATTTCATATTCTTCTAATTCTTTTTTGTTTAACACTTCCATTGAAAAGTTATATTTAGATACTTTTGAATCCATTAAATATGGCACTGCATTTATTCCTTTAATTTCTATATTCGGCATACCATTATTTTGGAATATAAACATTGTATCAAATAATGTCTGTTTAACATTTTTACCATTTTGTTTTAAATTTCTAATTATTTCTCCATTTGGTATTTGACCGTTTTTAAAAGACAAAACAGATTTTTCTTTTACTATTTCTAATAACTCTTTAAATGTTATATCTTCATTTGCATTTATACGAACCGGCACATCATTTATAAATAACCCTATAACATTCGACAAATCTGCGAAATATCTATTAGCTAAAGGTGTGCCTATTACTATATCTCTTGAAGATGTATAACGAGAAAGCAATATATAATAAATAGCTAAAAACAGAATATATGATGTTACATTATTCTCTTTTGCAACTTTTTTAATTACATTATATACATCACTTTGTATTTTAGTATGTATTTTAGTGCCATCATAATTTTTACCATTTGAATATGAATAATCATAAGGCATATTTAATATTTCTGGTTCTTTTTCAAATTGCTGTAACCAATATTCTTTCTCTTTAGCAAAATCATTATTTTGTATTCTACTATTTTCATATTCTGCAAAATCTATATAATTTGTATTTAAATTTTCTAATTGTTTATCATTATATAAATTGGATAAATCATCTACTAATACATGTAAAGATGATCCATCAGATATAATATGATGCATATCGAATAATAATATATTTTTCGCTCTATTTATTTGTAATAATTTAACTCTAAATAATGGAGCTACTGCAAAATCAAATGGTTTTATAAATTCATTATATTTGACAAATATTTCTCCTTCTTCTATTTGTTCAATTTCTAGATTAAATTCAATATCATTTTTTATCTTTTGATATAACTTACCATCAACTACATCAAAATATATTCTTAAGCTAACATGTCTTTTTATTAATTCATTTATACTTTGCTCTAATTTTGAAATATTTAATTCCCCATTTAAAATCATTGCATAAGGCATGTTATATAATAATTCATTATTCGCAGATTTTACTGCAAAATATATCCTTTGTTGTGCAATAGTTGCTTCATACATTTCTTCTTCTTTAGCCTTTGGTATTGAAACAGTCTTAACATTAATAATACTATTTTCAAGAAATTTAGCTATATTATATACATTTTTTTCTCTAAAAATATCTCCAACATTTATATTAACTTTATATTCTTTTGTAATTTTATTACATAAATCAATAATATTTAATGAATCCATACCAGTTTCAAATATATTTTTATCTATAAATTTGAAATCTTTTTTTAATATATCTGTTATCATTCTACAAACTGCTTTTTCAAAATCTGTTTTTGCATCTAATCCTACCGTATCTAATTCAACATCGAAATTGAAATTCATAGATAATAATTTTTTTCTATCTGTTTTGCCATTTGGTGTTTTAGGCATTTCTTCAATTCTAAAATATTTTGTAGGTATCATATATTGTGGTAATTTATTAGATATTGATGCTTTCATCTTATTAATATCTATAGGATATGTTTCTGTATAAAAAGCAAATAATGCAGCATTATCTTTTGTTGTAACAACAACTTCATTTATTCCTTCACATTTTGCAATTACACTTTCTATTTCTCCTAATTCAATTCTATGGCCATGTATTTTTACTTGGAAATCATTTCTACCTAAACATATAAGTTGCCCATTACTATTCCATTTTGCAATATCTCCAGTGTTATATATTAATTTATCTATATTAAATGGACTTTGAATGAACTTTTCTTTTGTTAAATCATCACATTCAAAATATCCCTTAGCTAATCCATCTCCCCCGATGTATAATGTACCAGGAACATCTATTGGACACAAATTCATATTATCATCTAAAACATAAACCTGTGTATTAGCAATAGGTTTACCAATAGTTATATATGAATCTTTTGTTAAATCTTTTATTGTTGACCATACAGTAGTCTCTGTTGGGCCATACATATTATATATATTAGCATTCGTTATTGCTCGTATGTCTTCAACTATATTATATGGGACAGCTTCTCCACCAATCATTATATCTGTCATGTTTTTAATAAACTCAATATTATCTTTATCATTGATTAATATTTTCATTCTACTTGGTGTAGTCTGAATCATTTGAACATTATTTTTCAAGCATAATTTATTTAAATGGTAAGATAAATTTTGTTGATTTGTATCAGCAATAACTATTGTACAACCTTGTATTAAAGATAACCAAGATTCTAATACAAATATATCGAAAGATATTGTTGTAACTGAAACAATAACTTTATTTTCAAAATTAATTTCATTTGTAGTTCCAAGGATAAAATTTACAACATTTTGATGTGTCAACATTACACCTTTAGGATTACCTGTTGAGCCAGAAGTGTATATTATGTATGCTAAAGCACTTGAAGGTATATTCACATTCAAGTTATCCGTTTTTTCATTTATATAATCACCTGTATTATTTAAAATCTTGACCCCGTTAAAATCAAATCTATCCTCATATTCTTTTCTTGTAATAACATAATTGCAATGAGCATTTTTAATAATATATTCTATTCTATCTTTTGGGTATTCAATATCTATTGGCAAATATGAACAACCACATTTTAATATTGCTAACATAGATATAAACATCTCTATTGATCTACTTTCTACCACAGCAACATTCTCATTTTGTTTTATACCTTTAGATATTAAATAATTAGCTAATTGATTAGCTTTTTCATTTAATTCTTTATACGAAATTGAATTATTATTAAATATTAAAGCTATACTATCTTGTTTTTTTATAACTGTTTTTTCAAAGCATTTTACAATTGTTGTATTTTTATCATATTTATAAAAAGTCTTATTATATTGATTTAATAGTTTATCTTTTTCAGTATTTGAAACAATGCTAATATTCTTAACTAAACTATTATTCAAAGCCTTTTCCATCATATGAATTATTCTTTCGTGCATTATCTCTATATCTTTTTGTGAAAATACTTCAACTAAATAATCATAAAGAAACAAGATACTTCCTGTATCATCAGTATCCTTTAAGTGTATCATTAAACTTTCAACTTGCTTGTTACTCTCAACCCATCTAGTATTAACATCTAAAATGTTTTCGTTCTTTTCAATCTTAGCATTCTGATATGAAAAAATGACATCATAAATATTTGTATATATATTATTAACATTTTTAATATACTGATTTAATTCATCATAATTATATTTTAAATGCCTATACATATTCATTTGGGCAGTAGCTATTTTTTGAGCGAACTCAACAAATGGAATCTCATTATCTATTTCTACTAGGAATGGATTCGTGCTCATAAATAAACCACAAGTTTGTTTTTCTTTGATATTAGACCTATTTAATATAGGATTACCGATAATAAATCTATTGGCATTTTTTATTCTACCAATATATATACTATATACACTTAACGCAAAAATATATTCTGATATTTTATTTTCTTTGCAAAAATTTCTAATACTTTCTAATAATGATTTTGGTATTTTATATTCTTTGCGCATAAAATCTATACCAATATCATCCTTTTCTTTAAAAGAAACGATATTGACTGGTTTACTATATAATTCATTCCAATATACTTGATTTTTATCTTTTTTATCTGATTGCATTAATTCTTTTTGTTCTTCAATATATTCAATATAGGAAGGGTTATCTGTCATGTCTATAACCAAACTATTTTTTAAAGCATTATAATATTTTACTATTTCTTTTATTAAAATATTCATTGTCCACGCATCCGAAATTAGATGGTGAAATACACCACTTAATCCTCCTTTTCCACTTGGGTAAAGAAATATATAAAATTTAAATGGCTCATTTTTAGCTAAATCTATTCTTGTATTCTTTAACTTTACTTCTAATTCTTTTATATCTTTTACATTTATTATCTCTACATCAAAATGTAAATATTTTGTTAGTATTTGATATGGATTTTTATCTTCTAAAAAGAAATTTAATCTGTAATTATCATTTTTTTGCACAATAATATTAGCAGTTTTTTCTAATAATTTTGTATCAATAATATCATTTATCTCTAACCATGAAATAATATTATTTATACCTGAATTATTATAAACTTTATCCAATAAGTATATGTTTTTTTGTTGATTTGTTAATTCATATTTGTCTTTTTCGTAATTCATTAAAAAACTCCTTACTATTGATTCTTATATTTTCCTTTTGCCCATCCTTCTATCATAATTTCTTCAGGTCTTCCTATTATTAATGAATACTCCTTTGTATCTTTTGTTACAGTAGTTCCTGCAGCTGTATATGTTGCTTCTTTTAATGTAACAGGGGAAACTAAATTAGTATTACATCCTATAAAACATTTGTCTTCGATAATACATCTGTTTTTTTCTACTCCATTATAATTTGCTATTGTAGTTCCACATCCAAAATTAACTTTTTTACCAACATCAGAATCTCCAATATATGTTAAATGTGCTACATGTGTTTCATCATCAATATTTGAATTTTTCAATTCAACAAAAGCACCAACTTTTACAGAATTATTTAAAACATTATTTGGTCTTATATGTGCAAATGGTCCTATTTCGCATTTATCACCTATTTTAGAATCAGTTATATATGATGACTGTATATTTACTCCATTAGCTATAACAGTATTTATAATTCTATTATTAGGGCCTATAATACAATCTTTTCCTATAATAGTTTCACCTTCAATATAATTGTTAGGATAAATAACTGTACCATTACCTATGCTAACTGTATTCTCTATATATGTTGAATCAATATCTATAATGATAACGCCCTGCTCTATATATTTTTGACATATATCTATTCTTGCTTTTTTATCTAAACTTATCATTTTTCACCTCAAAAAAAATTAAAGGTACCTAATTGGCACCTTTAGTTAAATTATTCATCATCTTGAATATTATGTTCTTTTAATAATTCTAACTGTGCAATCAACAAAGATTCCATTTTAGCTTTATATACACTATATTTAGTGCATAAGTGATTATATTCAACTTCTCTTATTGCAATCTTCTTATCTATATCAGTCATAGCCTCTTTTACTTTTAGATTAGCCTCAGCTAACATTGTTTCTGCTTCTCTTTCAGCACTTTTTTTCAAATCTTCTGCAGCATTTTGAGCTAACATTAATGCATTTTGTAACGATTCTTCAATAGATTTATAATGATTAATTCCATCATTTAAAGAAGATGCCTTATCCTTCAATTCAACATTCTCCAAATATATAGCCTCATAATCTTTCAATACTTCGTCTAAAAATTCATCTATCTCTTCAGTATTATATCCATTAACAACTTGCTTTGAAAACTTTTTATTTTCTATATCTAAAGGTGTTAGCATTTTATCCCATCCTTATTATTTTATCCAAGAAACTCCTAACTTGGTTTTTAATTCTTCTCTTGCCATTTCATTCGTTATTTCATAATTAAATGGAGCTATTAAAAATATAGAATTTGAAACTTTAGATATATTACCATCTAATCCATATACTGCACCACTAACAAAATCTATTATTCTTCTTGCAATATCTTTATCTACAAATTCAAGATTAACTATTATAGATTTTTTTTCTTTTAAATGTTCACAAATCTCTTGTGATTGTTCAAAAGAACTTGGTTGTAATATTACAACTTTAACTTGAGATGCATTAGGTAAATTAACTACTTTAGATTTTTTTCTTGAGAAGAAATCATCTTTTACAATTTTATCTGTATCATCTTTTAAATCCTCAAATTTTTCTGTATTACCATATTTCTCAGTATATTTACTATCCAAGTAATTATTTTCATCAAAATCATCTTCTTCATCATTGCCAAAACCTAATAAATTAATAAATTTGTTCATTCTATCTCCCATTAAACTTACCTCCTAAAAATTTGCATTACAATTTGCCTTATATATATTTTATATTTTTTTATTAAAAAGTCAATATATTTGAGTAACTATTTCTTTATTTTTATATATTTATATATTTCATAATGTTTACATAATTATTTTATTATTAATTCATCATAAATATTTATTTTGCGTTTAACATCATCAGAAGATAAATTTAGCTCTTCTATATCTGCAGTACTTAAATCTGTAATGATTGCATAATCTTCATTTTGTTCTAATATTTTTACTCTAACAATATATTCAAGGCCATATTTAATTAAAACAACAGTAGCATTATTACCACTTCCACTTAAAGCAGCATTAGGTATCTTATATCCAACAGTTTCAGACCAAATTATATCAAAACTTATCTTTCTATAATCAACTAATCCTTCAACATTTTTAGTAATTTTAAATATTAACATTTTCTTTCCATTATCACTATCTTTAATATCAAAAATTTCTGCCTTTGTTTTCTCCGTATTACCATAATTTAATCTAATACTTATTGTATCTCCAACTTCATATTTATCCTCAATACTATTTACTTCCGTTATAATATAACAATAATAATTATCAATAACTTTTAAAGATTTACTACTACATGCAATTATTTCATCACTTCTTAAATTATATTCTTCTAATTGAGAATATGTAATATCCGCTAAACTATCAATATTTAAAACACTTTCTAAATTATCTATTCTTGTAGATATTAATCCAGATCTATCTGTTTTTATATAATCTATTGATTCATTTAAATCCTTTTCATAAGAATTTCTTTCCTTTATTAATTGATTAATATATGATCCTGAAGAACTTAATTCTCCTATCATTTTAGCTTTTTTCTCTATTAAATTATTTATTTGTTCTTTGTACTGTAATATAGTTTGTCTATTATTTTCTAAATCAACTTTAGATAATAAATTATCTACTTCTATTTCTATCTTTTTGGTATCTGTTGAATATATATTTGTTTGGTCTTCCATCGCCTCTTGTATTTTAATATCTAAATCAGATATTTTCCCCTCTAATTCTTCTTGTGATTTACTAATGTACGTTGCAACAATATCGTTTTTACCAGCTCTACTATCATCTGCAATAGTTAATGCAATATCAGATACCATATTAGTACTAATTATTTTCTCATCACGAATAATATATCCACTTACACTTTGTTCTTTAGATATTTCTCCTTGAATTACAGTAACTTTATTTACAGGATTAGAAACATATGCAATAAAAGAATATAACATACAAATAAACAAAAGAAAAATAGCAATACATATTACTATAGCTCTTTTATTAATTCTTTTTTTGCTATTTATTTTATTTTTATTTGTTTTTTTACTAACCATGATTTCACCTAATAATATATTACTATATATAGGTTAGATTGTCAATAAAAAAACTATGTATAAACCTTGTTTATACATAGCACAAAATATGTTTTTTCTAGCTATTCTTTAAATAATCCCATAAAATTCAAAAAATTAATTTCATCATTAC
>JAQVRJ010000057.1 GCA_028701115.1 Clostridia bacterium | reverse complement strand
GTTGTATAAATACTTTTGATTCAGCACTTTCTTGTGGACAATCATCACTTAATAATAAATTACTATCTTTACAAATGTTTTTTACAACATGTGTTGTACAATACTCATTTGGTTCAGTTCCTGTAATAAAGTATTCTTCTTTTACTCTTGAACCTCTTTGATCTAAATAACATAAATCTGAAGCTAATTTACCTGAATCTAAACATATTTTAGCTGTAGTTATTCCAGATTTTAATTCTGCAAAATCTTTTACTTCTAACCCCTCATGTACTTTTAACATAACAGCATTCCAAATTTTTGCTGCTGGATTTTGTCCTGATGCATGTATTTTCTTTGGTTCATCAAAACCATACCATGTAGCAGCTACATAATATGGACTAAATCCACAGAACCATCTATCATTATATGAATCTGTTGAACCTGTTTTTGCAGCTACAGGATTTCCTCCAATATTTATATACTTTGCTGTACCATTTGTACCTCTAACAACATCTCTCATCATATCTCTTAATATAAACATTGATTCTTTTGAAAATACATTTCTAGTAATTTGATTATTTTCCAATAATACTTTACCAGTACTATCTGTAACTCTAGTATATAATATAGGTTCTAAATATACACCATTATTTGCAATAGCTGCATATGCAGCAGTCATTTCAAATGGAGAAATACCATTTGTAATTCCACCTAATGTTAAGGCTAATGATTTATCTGCTTCGACCAAAGATGTAATACCTAATTTTTGCAAATATGTATATGAATTATTTATACCTAAATCTTGTAATACTTTTACTGCAACTATATTCATAGATTTTTCTATGCCTTGTCTTGGTGTAGATAATCCAGCATATGATCCATCCCAGTTTGATACATTCCAATCAGCAAATGAAAATGGTACATCATCATATATAGTTGCCGCTGTTATAACTTTATTATTTAATGCTGGTCCATATGTTGCTATTGGTTTTATTGTAGAACCTGGTTGCCTTGTTGACATTGTAGCTCGATTTAAGCCTCTTAATACTTTATCTCCTGCACCTCCAACTAATCCAGAAACAGAACCTGTATAATAATCCATTATTACCATAGCTGATTGTGGTCTTTCATCATATGATTTATCTAAAGGAAAATATTTTTCATCTTTATATACTTCCTCTAATGCTGATTGCACTTTAGGATCTATATTAGTATAAATTTTCAATCCATCTCCATAAACCATTTTACTGGCTACAGCTTTTGTTACTTTTAATTCTTTCACCAAATCTTCAATAACTTTATCAATTACAGCTTCTGAAATATATGACGATGATTTATCTACAGATATAGAATCATAAACTAATTCTTGATTTATTGCTTCCTCATATTCTTCTTGAGATATCCATGTTAATTCTAACATTTTATCTAAAACAATTTTTTGTCTTGCTTTTATTTTTTCAGGTGCTTTATCCTTATCATACATACTTGGTCCATGATTAATACCAGCTAATACAGCACTTTCAGCTAATGTTAATTGACTTGCATCTTTACCAAAATAACTATATGATGCGGTTTGAACTCCATAAGAACCTTCTCCCAAAAATATAATATTTAAATACATTTCAATAATTTCCTCTTTAGATAACCAAGATTCAACTTGAATTGCTCTAACCCATTCACGTATCTTTCTTAATGGATCATCTTGATTATCATTTGTTACATTCTTTACTAATTGTTGTGTTATTGTGCTTGCACCAAATGAAGATTTACCGCCATGGGAAATATAGTTAACAACTGCATATATTGTTCTTTGTATATCTATTCCACAATGAGTATCAAATCTTTTATCTTCAATTGCCTTAAATGCCATTGGCAAGTACTTGCTCATTTCAGGTAATCCTATTAGTACTCTATTTTCTGAACCATATAAAGTTGCGAATTCATTACCATCTTTATCATAAATAAATGTTGTTAAATTATTATATGTTAAATCTTCTCTATTTAATTGTTCAGCTCCATTTATTACACCAAAAACCATACCTGCAATTGCAAAAAAAGCAAGTATAAACATAACAAATAAAAACAAGAACACTTTTTTAAAGATTCCGCGCTTTTTCTTATTTTTCTTCTTTTTATTGTTATCTATTGCAGGTACATTAGTTATTTTTTTACTTCTTTCTCTTTCGTTATATCTTTTAGCCATTTTATTTTTTTGCTAATGCTAGCAAAAGTCTCCTTTCAAAATAATATATATAATATTATATATATTATTTATTTAAAAAGCAACATATTATGGATTAAAAATTTTATATTTTTATGTAAATCGTTGTTCGATATTTATATATTTTAGCTTAAACCTTAATTGCTGAAAAATATAGGTTTGAAATACCAAACATATGTTGTTATCCACAAATCCACAGACTTATCCACAGTTTTTGTCTATGTTTTGCAACATTTGTGCAATATTTTGGTAATATTTGTTATTGGTTTACATATTTATTTTTTTAGGTCCTGTTCGTAAACCAATAAATCTTTATAATTTGTTAAAACATTAACACCATGTTTTAATAATTCATTCGTATAAACATTAGTATCATCATTAATATTTCCTGGTACAACCCACACTTCTCTATTTTGTTCTAAAGCATTATCTAATATATAACTTACTCCATCAAATACATTTGCTTGTATTATAACTAATTCTTTTGCCAATCCTGTTAATATCCTATTACGTCTTAATATGTTTTCTGTTGTTCCTTTTATATAATACTCATTTTCTGTAATAATAACCCCTTTATTACAATATAATTTTTCATGTATCCCAGAAGATAAAACTATAATATTTTTATCTCCATCATTATTTAAAAATAACTTTCTATCATCTTCATCAAATCTAGACACTATTTTTATATTATCCTTAAACAAATTATTTGAAATATATCCTAATAGTTTTCTACCATATATATCGACTTTCTTACCTTGAAATATGCTAACTGAACTAGAATTTAAGATATTAACATTACCAATATAGTACAACAAGATTGGTGGATTATATATTTCTTTTAAAAGTTTCGGATATAAACTATCTTCAATTGTTAATATCCTTACACCATTGTTATTATTATATTTCATTATTTCATCTACTTGTTTACATATTGCTATATCATTAAAAGATCGTATTTCTTCATTTGTTAAACCTAAATTTATTAACTCTTTATCACTTAAAGAATAAACTTTACTAATATCATTATATTTTTCTAATATATTTATTTTTTTTATATTTTCAATTGGCAGTATTTTAAACCATATCCATAATCGTTCCATTTTATCCCTCACTATTGATAATAAAATTATATATTAATATATTAAATATATCAACCAAATTTTAAAAATAAAAAAGAATACATTTGTATATGTATTCTCAAGGTAAGCATCGCTTACCTAATAAATTAATTCGATTAATAACTTTCATTACTAATAAGGTCTACCTTATATTATTGCAATTATGCAATATTCTAATATGTTTTTTATATTTTAAATATATATTTTACTATATATTTTTAAAGTCTCTTTTTATATTGTTTTATAGATGTTTATTATTCATTATTTAATGTTATATATTTTATATTGGCTTATGTAAATTCGAATTCTCTTTGATTTTTACAACTATTAACAAACTATTACTACACCATCTTTATTTAGACGTCTTTGCATAAACCCTTTATTCAAAACTTTAAAATTTAAAATTTTATTTATATTTTTTTGATAGAATTATTATACCACACTAATTAAATAAATGCAAATATATTAATAATACACTTCAACCATATACAATCCATGAGCTGGAGCAGTTCTTCCAGCTTTCTTTCTATCTTTTGATTCTATAATTTTAGGTATATCTTCAGGTTTAATTCTAGCTAAACCAACATCAATAAGAGTTCCTACTATTATTCTAACCATATTATATAAAAATCCATTTCCTTCAAATGTAAAATAAATTCTATCTCCATCTAATTTAATATCTGTATGATTAATAGTTCTTACACTATCTTTATTAGATGTTCCAGATGCTCTGAAAGCTTTAAAATCATGAGTACCTTCAAAATACTTTATAGCTTTTTTCATTTCTTTCACATCTAACCTTTTCTCAACATGATATTCAGTCCTTCTAAAAATTGCACTTCCATATTGAGAATTATTTATAACATACATGTACTTTTTACCTTTTGCATTATATCTTGGATGAAAATCTAAATCTACTTCTTGTGCAGATTTTACAACAATACTATTCTTTAAATGTGCATTTAATGCTAAACAAATTTTTTCTATTTTAATATCTGATTCAATTTTAAAAGAGATAACTTGTCCATACGCAGAAACTCCAGCATCAGTTCTACCTGAATAATTTGCATCAACATTTTCTCCAGTTACTTCAAATATAGCTCGTTCTATCTCTGATT
>JAQVRJ010000017.1:12863-17659 GCA_028701115.1 Clostridia bacterium | reverse complement strand
ATGTTTGTAACTGATGATGATGTTAATATGTTAAGACAATATAGTAATCAAGAAGTTTCTATGAATGACATGATTGAGAATATAAAAAGATCTGTTTTATAGGAGATAATGTATGAATGATGAAATGTATGAAGCAAGAAATTCAATATATTGTTATAAAGGCACAGACGTTTTAAAAAATAAATTAAATATTCACGATCTTGATACATTATCAAATATCGAAAGAAAATTAGTTTTAGCCAAATTATATGAGTTAAGGCAGAATAAATCTATTGGTAATTTTGATATGCAACATTTCAAATTTATTCATAGATTTTTATTTGAAGATATTTATGATTTTGCGGGTGAATTTAGAAGAGAAAATATAGCAAAAGATAATTTTAGATTTGCAGAATATGAATATATTGAACAAGAATTAGATAGATTATTAAATGAATTAAAAAAAGAAAATTATTTAAAAGATTTATCTAAAAAAGATTTTGTTAAATGTATAATATATTATATGACAGAATTAAATGTATTGCATCCTTTTAGAGAAGGAAATGGAAGAACTATTAGAGAATTTATTAGAGAATTAGAATATGTAAATGGATATATATTTAATTTAAGAGGTATGGATCCTAATATTATAATGAGTGCAATGAAAAGATCAGTTATAAATTCTGATGATTTAGAAAAAATAATGTATAAATGTATAGATAAAATAGATGTATAATATAAAATAAACCATAATATTTTTTATATGGTTTATTTTTTTATTGTCTATATAATTACAATAATATTAAAATTATATGTCAATTGTGTTAATAAAATATTAAAAATATTAATTATTATACTATAACATTGACATTTATACATAATAATAATAAAATTTTTTATGGAGGGCAGATTAATGGATAATGATAAAATAAGTAGTGCTGAGTTAATAAAGCAATGTATTCAGGGTAAAAAAGAATTTTATGAAGTAAAAGATGAAATTGATATAGATACATTAAGTACAAGTGAGTTATATGATTTGGTAGATTATTTAAAAGGGTATTATGAGCCGGATATAGCTGCATTGTATGTTAGAAATAAACAGGATAATTATGATGAGATTGATTATTCAAAAATATCTGCAAATGATAAGAAGGATAAATTCTTTATGTTATCATTAGCAAAAGGAATAACAAATACAGATATGCCTAAATTTGTAAAGAATATAGGAGATTCGGTTAGAGAAGATTCTTCATCGAAAGTTGCAATGGCAATTTTAAATAATAATGTTTTTAATTGTTTAAATTTTTCTTCTGAAGAATATGCTAAAATTTTAAGTAGGGAACCATATGTTTTTGAAGGGTTAGATCCAGTTCAATATGCTTCTATAATAAATTGGCAAAGTCCAGTTATAGATTGGAATAATAGTGAAACAGTAAATAGAATTGTTAAAATTTTTGGAAGTGAAGTAATACCACAAGAAGCTATAAAGAATAATATGCAAAATATTATTGAAAAAGTTAGTACTGAAAATTGTGTATCAGAGACAATTGCTAATAGAAGTGTTTATTCAGATTATTTAAACCAAGAAATTCAGCCTAATAAGGGTTTAATATGCGAAGCTATTAACTCAAAAGATAAATATGTTAAATTTCTTGAAGATGAGTTAAGTGCAGCAAGAGCTGATTTGAAAATATTAGAAGAACAATTAAAAGGAGGGCCAGATATTAATGAACGACAATAAATTATTACCTGTAAATGAAAATAGTGTTTGGTATAAAATCAGAAAGTTTTTTAAGGATTTATTTGGACAAAAGTATAAAAATATAGATATGACACAAGAAAATAAAGATGAAGATTTAATTAAACAAGATTTTATTAATTCATTAAAACATGATGAAAAAAAGAATGCTATAAAATTATTAAAAGAAAAATATGAATGTGGAGAAATAGCGTTAGAGGACATGAAAATGGAAGATTTAAAAGCCATTAATTCTATGTATGATAGTCAAATTGATTCTTTAATTAAAGATATAACCGAAACAAAGAAAAAAATATTGTTATACAACAATATTTAAATTATTATAAATAATTTAGCAGTTTAAATAGTTAAAAGTACATCTTAAAAAAGGTGTACTTTTTAATATATTTAAATAATATTTGAGATTAGATAATTATTTTATATCTAATATAAAATAGTTACAAAATTTCTTTTTCTAGTATTTTTAAATATTCTTTTGGTACTAAGTTTTCATTATTGAAGTATGTATTAAAATTTATAGAAATATTATAATTCTCAATGTATTCTTTATGTTTTTCTAGTAATATAGGTAATTTATTATTATTTTTGATATATGTTTTTAATCCGAAAAGTATTTCTTCTTTTGTACCAACACATTCGAAAGGTTTTTCACACTGTATGCCAATTAGTTTTTCGAAAATATCATTTAGTTCAATATCATTTAATAGATTTGAATTAAATATTTTTATTGTTTTTTCTTCACCTATTATTGGCAATAAAAGGGAATAGACGAATAAGCATTTTGAACATTTACAACACCATTTATTCTCTTTAATACCAGCGTTACAACTTTTAAAAATAGGAAAATATTTTGGATATTTAGCCAATTGTTTAGTAATTTGGTATTCACTAATAGGTCTTAATAAACTAAAATATTGTATATCTTTAGAAAAATATTTTGTAACATAATTATTAAAATCTGATTCAAATTCAAAGCTTTTAGAATATTGATGATTTATATTAGTTCCAGGAATATTTCCTTCATTGCTACTTGCTTCATTAGATAATACTATATATTTTTTCCCTAATAGTACAGCAGCTAAGTAAGATGAAAAAGCAATCATTGCTGAAATAGGGACATGTCCATTTATATATCCTTTTTTATTCATTTCAAGCATATCATCATCAAGATATCTATCAATTTCAAAAATGTCTTGATTCTTAAAACCATAAGTAAAACAAGTTTCATATGAAGCAACTCTTTTATGGAAAAACATAAAAGGTGCATTATTATATTTTTTTAGTAATTCTAGAGTTACTATACTATCTTTACCACCACCAATAGGAATTAAGTTACCTTTAAAATTTTTAGTGATTTCTTCTGGTATTTTATTATCTGTATTATCTTCTAAAGCTTCAATTATAATAAATTCTTTCATTGGCATTTCTGAGAATCCATTAACATATCTTAATTCACCAAGCCCATTGTATATTAATTTTTGCCACCAATCTTTTTGATAAGAATCCAATGTTCCACATTCTATTTTATATATTGGGCTACATGTTGTTTTGTAATAACTAATTCCTTCAACTATTCCTAAATTAAAGATTATATTTTTTATGTAATTTGAATTTATATCTGTACTATATTTGAATTTTTTTTTCTGTATTTTGATTGTATTGCAAAAATCTATTTGATTATTTATAGAATAATAGTAATCTATTTCATAATAAGTATCTAAATTATTTATTTCATAATTCTTAAAAATAAAAACGGGATATAGATTTCTTAATTCATAAAATTTTTCTAAATTATTATTAATCATAATCGCCTCCTGCATATATTTATACACTAATTTAAAAGATTTTGCAAGTTTATATTGAAAAGTCATGAAAAATATTTATAACTATTGTATTTATGAAAGATATATAATAAAATAACATTGGTGATAATGTGAGTAAATATAGAATAGTAATTTTAACAATAATAATTTTAGTAATTGCATCAACGATGGCATATGCGAAAGTTGCATCTTATACTGTAACTGATACATATATATTTCATATAGGAGATACTGTGCCTAGTAATGCTTTTGTAAATATAAATATAGGTAATATTAATGCTTGTTCTTATGCAAAAGGAAATGTAAATATAGAACCAACATTATATGAATTGGTTCCAGATTATAAGATTAAATCAGAGGATGATTTATATGGTAATTATGATTATGGAAACCAAATATTAACATTTAATAAATATGCATTTATTGGAAGAGAAAATGAAGATTTTGTTATAAATATCGTAAAGAAAGTTCAAACAACGGATGATGTAGATGGTTTTGCTGATTCAAAAATAATTTATTCTGAGCGTGAGTTACAAGATTATATTCAACCAGATAATAGAATAGAGTCAAATGATCCATTAATAATTGCAAAAGCTCAAGAATTAGCTCAAGGTTGTGAAACTTCTTTGGAGATTGTGCAAAAGCTTTTTGAATTTGTAAATATGTATATTACATATGATACATCAGATGCTTACAGGAATAAAGGTGCTTTATCTGCATTGCAAAATGGTAGAGGGGTATGCGAAGAATATTCTACTTTGTTTGTAGCTTTATGTAGAGCTTTAAATATTCCAGCTAGAGTTATTACTGGATATAATGCAGATATTTTAGAGAAAAATGTAGAAATTGATTCAAGAAAAGTTTATCATGCATGGCCAGAGATATATGTAGATGAAGTAGGATGGGTACCTTGTGAAGTTACTGCAGAATATTATTTTGATGGTACTAAGCAACCATATTTAAAAGGATTTTTACAATTACCAGATCCATCATTATATGTTGTTGAAGGTGTATATGATTATAAGATTAATGAAATACAATGGAATAATTCTATAGAATTATTAAATTATGAAAAAACAATAACATTAGATGATATTACATATTTTGAAGATGTAAATAAACATTGGGCGAGAACTTACGTAGAAGATTTGTATGATTTTAATATAATAAATGGTTATGAGGATAAAACCTTTAAACCTAATAATCAAGTTACAAGAATAGAATTTATTTGTATG
>JAQVRJ010000017.1:9088-12763 GCA_028701115.1 Clostridia bacterium | reverse complement strand
TAGCATCAGGTCGTATTACAAGTTCAACTTTGCTTTATGCAAAAAATATAGGGTTAAATAAATATGTTATTGCTGGTAATGGTTCAGTTATTCACGACATTGCTGAGGATAAAGATATTTATACAGATTGTATAGGTGATAGATCTGTTGAAAATGTTATAAGAATTTGTAAAGAAAATTCTATTAGCTTTAATGTATATACATTAGAAGATATTTTAACAGAGAAAATAGAATATAATGTTTTATTCTATAATTCACAAAATAGGGAATTACCAGATGCAAAGAAAAATAAAATTGTTTTATGTAGTAATTTAGAAGATGAAATTAAGAGAAAGATACATAATAATGTTTCAAAAATTACTATTTGTGATAAAGATAAAAGTATATTTAATAGTATAATTAGAAAACTTAGAGCAATTAGAACAATTCAAGTTTTAGATGTATCCCATGCATCACATAAGATAATTTCAGTTGGTTCTGAAAAAGTTAATGTAAAATATTATTATACTGAAGTATCAAAACCAAATGTAGATAAATGGAATTCAATAAAACATATTGCAAATATTTTGAACATTAAAGATGAAGAAATAATTGCAATAGGAGATAATGCAAATGATATTTTAATGGCTCAAAATGCTGGATTAGGTGCTATTATGAGTAATGCAGCTGATGTGTATAAACAAAAAGCAGATTATATTGCACCATCTAATAATGATGATGGAGTTGCAGATGTTTTAGAAAAGTTCATATTTAATAACTAGAATACTTATATTTTTATAAGTATATATATTATATTATTACAAAAATATTACAAATACAATAAAAAAGTTCTTTTTATTGTATTTTATATTTTTCTTATGATATAATAATTTTGAATAAAAGTATTAACATCTAATACTTAAAATATATAGATATACATTTGTTGTTTTTCTATTCAATTAAATTAGAATTATTTTCTAGTTATCATTATAAATTGTTGATTATTTTGAATAAACACAAATGATATATTGCATTGTGTTTATTTTTATATAAAATATATGGGAGGAAAAAATGAGTAATAAAAAATATGTATATTTATTCAATGAAGGAAATGCTAAGATGCGTGAATTATTAGGAGGCAAGGGAGCTAATTTAGCAGAAATGACGTCATTGGGTTTACCAATACCAAAAGGATTTACAATAACAACAGAAGCTTGTACTCAGTACTATACAGATAACAAACAAATATCTCCTGAAATACAAGAGGAGATAATTAAAAATTTAAGAATATTGGAAGAAGTTACTGGTAAGCAATTTGGTAATGTAGAAAATCCATTATTAGTATCAGTAAGATCTGGTGCAAGAGTATCTATGCCTGGAATGATGGATACAGTTCTTAACTTAGGTATAAATGATGAAGTTGTAGTTGGTATAGCAAAAAAGAATGAAAGATTTGCTTATGATAGCTATAGAAGATTTATTCAAATGTTTAGTGATGTTGTAATGGAAATACAAAAATCTAAATTTGAAAAAATAATAGATGAATTGAAATCTACAAGGGGTGTAAAACATGATACAGAATTAGATGCTAATGATTTAAAAGAATTAGTTACTAAGTTTAAAGAGTTATATAAACGAGAAATGAATGTAGATTTTCCACAAGATCCAGTTTCCCAGATGAATGAGGTTATAAAAGCTGTATTTAGATCATGGGATAATCCAAGAGCTATTGTATATAGAAGATTGAACGATATTCCGGGTGATTGGGGAACAGCAGTTAATGTTCAAGAAATGGTATTTGGAAATATGGGTAATGACTGTGGTACAGGTGTTGCATTTACAAGAAATCCATCAACTGGTGAAAGAAAACTTTATGGTGAATATTTAATGAATGCACAAGGGGAAGATGTTGTTGCAGGCATTAGAACACCACAAACTGTTGAGCAATTAAAAAATGAAATGCCAGAAGTATATGAAGAATTTGTAAGTTATGCAAACAAACTTGAAGAATATTTTAAAGATATGCAGGATATGGAATTTACTATTGAAAAAGGTAAACTATTTTTATTACAAACTCGTAATGGAAAAAGAACTGCATTAGCTGCATTAAAAGTTGCGGTAGATTTAGTAAGTGAAAATAAATGTACACAAGAAGAAGCATTATTAAAAATTGAGCCAAAACAATTAGATCAATTACTTCATCCAATATTTAATTTAAAAGCTTTAAAAGAATCAAAAGAAGTTGCTACAGGATTACCTGCATCACCTGGTGCTGCATATGGTAAAGTTGTATTTTCTGCTGAAGAAGCCACACAGTTGCATGATAATGGGGAAAAAGAATTAATACTTGTTCGTTTAGAAACGTCACCAGAAGATATTGAAGGCATGAATATTTGTAAAGGTATATTAACAGTTCGTGGAGGTATGACATCACATGCTGCAGTTGTTGCAAGAGGAATGGGAATTTGTTGTATAGCTGGTTGTGGAGAGTTAATTATAAATGAAGCAGAAAAGTATTTTGAATTAAGAGATGGAACAAAAGTAAAAAGTGGCGATTTTATTTCATTAGATGGTTCAACTGGTAATGTATATTTAGGTAAAATTCAAACAATGGAAGCAACATTATCTGGCGATTTTGCAACAATTATGTCATGGGCAGATAGGATTAGAAAATTAAAAGTAAGAGCAAATGCTGATTCTCCAAAAGATGCAAAGGTTGCATATAATTTTGGTGCTGAAGGAATTGGGTTATGTAGAACAGAGCATATGTTTTTTGAACCAGATAGAATATTTGCTATTAGAGAAATGATAGTATCTAAAACAACTGAGCAAAGAGAAAAAGCATTATCTAAAATATTAGAAATGCAAAGGCAAGATTTTGAAGGATTGTTTAAAGAAATGAAGGGTTATTCAGTAACAATTAGATTATTAGATCCACCTTTGCATGAGTTTGTACCACATACAAAAGAAGAGATTGATGCACTTGCAAAAGATATGAATATGTCATTTCAGGAATTGCAAGATGTAGTTGAAGGATTAAAAGAATTCAATCCAATGATGGGTCATAGAGGTTGTAGATTAGCAGTTACATATCCTGAAATTGCAAAAATGCAAACAAGAGCAATTATTGAAGCTGCGATAAATCTTGCAAATGAAGGCATAGTTGTTGAACCTGAAATAATGATACCATTAATATGTGATGAAAAAGAATTAAGATATGTTAAAAATATAGTTTTAAATACGGCTAAAGAAATACAAAGTCAAAGGAATTCAGATATTAAATTTAGTGTTGGAACAATGATTGAAATACCAAGAGCAGCATTGCTTGCTTACGAAATTGCAAAAGAAGCTGAATTTTTCTCATTTGGTACAAATGATTTAACACAAATGACTTATGGATTTTCAAGAGATGATGCTGGTAAATTTATTGGTGAATATTATGATAAAGGAATATTTGAATCAGATCCATTTGCTAAGTTGGATCAAAAAGGAGTAGGTAAACTTATCGAAACAGCAGCTAAATTAGGTAAGATGGCAAGAGAAGATATTAAAATGGGAATTTGTGGTGAACATGGTGGTGATCCAGCTTCAATAGAATTTTGTAATAAAATTGGATTAACATATGTTTCTTGTTCTCCATATAGAGTACCTATAGCAAGATTAGCTGCAGCACAAGCTGTTATAAAGCAAAAATAA
>JAQVRJ010000017.1:0-8988 GCA_028701115.1 Clostridia bacterium | reverse complement strand
ACATGGTGGTGATCCAGCTTCAATAGAATTTTGTAATAAAATTGGATTAACATATGTTTCTTGTTCTCCATATAGAGTACCTATAGCAAGATTAGCTGCAGCACAAGCTGTTATAAAGCAAAAATAATTATAAAAATATTTAAAGTATACTAATTATAGTATACTTTATTATATTACTTGAATTTATTATTATCATATATTATTATTAACTTTGTAAAGGACGGTAAATATGAAAAATGAAGAATTAATTGCATTAGCAAAAAATGCAAGACAAAATTCAAAATCAATTTATTCAAAATTTAAGGTGGGCGTAGCATTACTTACAAAAAGTGGTAATGTATATACAGGAATAAATATTGAAGATCCACAGTTTTTAATACTAGGAATTTGTGCTGAAAGGTTAGCTATATATAAAGCTATTGAATCTAATGAAAAAGAATTTTTGAAAATTGCAATTGTTGGAGGAGTAGACAAATTGGTAAAAACAACTCCTTGTGGTATATGTAGACAATTAATGTTAATGTTTTGTCCTAATATAGAAATTATATATTTAGATAATAATCAAAACATATGTGTTAAGACTATTAAAGAATTATTACCAGAAGAATATGAAGAAAAATTTTAATATTATTAAATTGATTCTAAAAAATATAATAATATAAATTTTGTTTTTTTAATTTTTTCATATTAAAACAAAAGAGGATAGTTACCATTTACTATATAAATGGGTACTTATCCAATGTATTGTATGGATCTTTATAGAATAAACCTCATTTACTATATAAATGAGCACTTATTCACAATGTGTGACCAGCACAAAATGTTGAAAGCTTACAGGATTGTACATAATTAATAATTATGTTGGGATGTGGTGTGTTTTATGAAATTTTATGAACGTAGCTATTCAATAAAAGATTCATACTGAGTAATACATTCTTTTCTTTTGTTTTGTTACAGAATGCTTAAGTTTGAGTTGTTAATAATGTGTAACAACTGTAAGATTTGTAATCTAAATTATTAGATTACTGGTGTTATAATGATATATAACATAATTATTATAATAAAAAAATATTGTTATGTCAATATATTTGTAATATTATTTCTTTTGTGATATAATATTTTAGTAAATTTAGTTAGGTTTTAAAATGAAAGAATTTGAAGAAATAATGCTTGAAATAAAGCGTTATGTAAACAAAGGCAGATTAACATATAAATCTGCTAGTAAAGTTAGTCAAGAAACAGCAGATTTACTTGCAAAATTAGGTTATGATGTGTATGTATATATTTATCCATATGAATCAAAATTTAATAGTCCATCATATATGCTTATTACTTGGGATAAAGATGATAATAAAAAAGGGATTTATTATTACAAAAATAATATAAGTAATTGTAGTATAATTGATTTATTTGAAGGTAAACCAGAGCATTTCGATATGAACAAGTTTGAAGCAAGAAAAATTGTTCAAAAAGTGCAGTTTAAAGATACATTTTTATCAATTAAGGAAGCAAAAGAACATAAGCTTCATGAATGCATTGTAGACTATACAGTATTACCAATACTTAAAAGACTTCTAGAAGATTATAAGTATTGTGTAGAAGTAAATCAAACTTTACAAAATACATTAATTTCATGGTAAACAAAGAATTTTTTCTTTGTTTATTTTTTTAAGATTATAAAAATACTATTTAAATGTTACAATATAATAATATTTTATTTACATATTTGTTAAAAAACAGTATTTTATTGACTATTACTTAAAAAAATAGTATATTTATATATATAAAGGAGAGATATAAATGCATTTAGAATACATACTATTAATATTGGCTTTTTTATTAATACTTATTGGAGTTAATATGGTTTATATGGCAAGAAGTTTTGTTAAAAAGAATTTTCCTAATGGGGATATTAATAATGCAACTAAAGGATTAAAAATCGTTGGAGTCGTCGTGTGCTGTGTCGGTTTAGTTTTAGCATGTTTTAATATTTAAGGAGGAAAATAAAATGGAAAATAAATTTAATCCAAAAGATTATGAAAAAAGAATATATAAAGAGTGGATGGAAAATGGATATTTTACTGCAAAACCAGATGTAACTAAGATACCATATACAATAGTTATTCCACCACCAAACGTAACATCACAATTACATATAGGACACGCATTGGTTAATACATTACAAGATATTTTAATTAGAACAAAAAGAATGCAAGGATATAATGCATTATGGATACCAGGAACTGATCATGCATCAATAGCAACAGAAGCAAAGTTAGTACAAAAGCTAGCATCTGAAGGGATAAAAAAAGAAGATTTGGGAAGAGAAAATTTTTTAGAAGAAGCTTGGGCTTGGACAGCAAAATATGGTGGAACAATAATTAGTCAATTAAAAGAATTAGGTTGTTCATGTGATTGGTCAAGAGAAAGATTTACAATGGATGAAGGTTTATCGAAAGCTGTTGAATATGTATTTATTAAATTATACAAAAAGGGTTTAATATATAAAGGCGAAAGAATGATAAATTGGTGTCCAACATGTAAAACATCAATATCTGATGCAGAAGTTGAATATGAAGATAAGTTAGGTCATTTATGGTATATAAAATATAAAGTTAAAGATTCATCAGATTTTGTTATTGTTGCAACAACAAGACCAGAAACTTTATTAGGAGATACAGCTGTTGCTGTTAATCCAAAAGATGAAAGATATAGTAAGTTTATAGGTAAAACAGTTATATTGCCTTTAATTGGTAGAGAAATACCAGTTATTGGTGATGAATATGTAGATATAGAATTTGGTACAGGTGCGTTAAAGATTACACCAGCACATGATCCAAATGATTTTGAAATAGGTCAAAAGCATAATTTAGATATTATAAAAGTATTTACTGATGATGGAAAAATAAATTATAATGGCGGTAAATATGAGGAATTAGATAGATATGAAGCAAGAGAAGTTATGGTTAAAGATTTACAAAAAGAAGGTACATTAATTAAGATTGAAGAATATAATCATAATGTAGGAACTTGTTATAGATGTCATAAAGATGTTGAGCCAGCAATTTCAAATCAATGGTTTGTAAAAATGGATGGGTTAGCAAAACCTGCAATAGATGTTGTAAAAAATGGACAAATTAAATTTATACCAGAAAGACATGAAAAGACATATTATAATTGGATGGAAAATATAAAAGATTGGTGTATATCTAGACAATTATGGTGGGGACATAGAATACCAGCATATTATTGCGAATGTGGTAATATTATGGTAACAAGTGAAATGCCAGATAAATGTGATAAATGTGGGAGTACAGAAATAAAGCAAGATGAAGATGTATTAGATACATGGTTTAGTTCTGCATTATGGCCATTTTCTACAATGGGTTGGCCTGAACAAACAGAAGATTTTAAATATTTCTATCCAACAAATGTATTAGTTACAGGTTATGATATTATATTTTTCTGGGTTGCACGAATGATATTTTCAGGATTAGAGTATACAGGTCAAATACCATTTAGAGATGTTTTGATGCATGGATTGGTTAGAGATGCTCAAGGTAGGAAAATGTCTAAGTCATTAGGTAATGGCGTTGATCCAGTTGAGGTTATAGATAAATATGGTGCAGATGTGCTTCGTTTATCTTTAACATTAAATATATCTTTAGCAAATGATATTAAGTATTCTGAAGAGAAACTTGAATTAAGTAGAAACTTTTTAAATAAAATTTGGAATGCATCTAAGTTTGTTATTAGCAATATGGATATGAAGGAAATTTTTGATAAAGTAGATTCTAAAAAATTTACAGTTGAAGATAAATGGATATTAAGTAAATTAAATGAGTTAATAAAAGATGTAACAATTTGTATAGATAAATATGATATTGGTATAGCCGTACAGAAAATATATGATTTCTTGTGGTTTGAATTTTGTGATTGGTATATTGAAATGGTTAAATCAAGATTATATGATGAAAAATGTGAAAATAAATTAGAGGCTGAATATGTATTATATACTGTTCTAAATAATAGTTTAAAATTATTACATCCATATGCACCATTTGTTACTGAAGAAATTTATCAGACATTAAATAGTAAAAATGTAAGTATTATGGTATCTGATTGGCCTTTATATAAAGAAGAATATGATTATAAAAAAGAAGAAAGTGCTGTTGAAGTAATTAAAGATATCGTTAAGAATGTTAGAAATTTAAAAGCAAACATGAACGTTGCTCCATCAAAGAAAACATCAATGATATTTGTTACTACAACAAAGAAAGAACTTATTAAAGATTCAATAGAATTATTAAAAAAATTAATAAACATTGAGTCATATACAATTGTTGATACAAAGATTAATATAGATAAAAAATCTGTTTCTATAATTGTTCCGGAAATAGAAATATATATACCATTAGGAGATTTAGTAGATTTCGAACAAGAAAAAATAAGAATTGAAAATGAAATTAAAAAATATGAAGCTGAAATTTTAAGGGTAGATAATATGCTTGCTAATAAAGGGTTTGTTGAAAAAGCACCTGAGCAAAAGATTGCTGAAGAAAAAGAAAAAAGAGATAAGTATATAGAAATGCTTAATAAGGCTAAAGAAAGATTAGCTACATTATAGCTGGATAGGAGAATAATATGGGTGGATTTTGGAGTTATTTAAAGAATGAAAAAGGTATAACATTAAACACAATTGAATTTTTAATTAGTAAGTTTGGTGAAGAGATATCTGAAGAAAAAATTCAAAGAATATTAAAATTACTAGATACATTGAAAGTTATGAATATAGATGTTAAGTATTTGAATGAAAATAATCAAATATTTGATATTATGGATATTGAAGATGAATATCAATATGAAGAAACTTTAATGTATGTTATTTCATATGCAACAAAAAAGAAAAAAAGTAAGACTCCATATGTATTTATATTATTATTAATAGCTGCAAAACAAATAAGAGAAAATAAAAAAGAAGAGGAAGCAGAAAGAATAATAGATTTACTTGAAAAAGAAAAATTATATTTTGTTTTTGAAAGTAAAAATCCTTTATTAAAAGAAATATTGTATAAAAGTTCGTATGACACAATACTAAAAAACATTACTTCTTTGAGAAAAGTGGATAATTATATGAAAATTATTAAGAATAATCCATTGATTTTAGTAACGTTAACTGTAAAAGATTTAGAAAAATTAACAAAACAAAAACTTGTAAAGGATGAAAAAAAATCTGAAATTAATGAAGACAATAAATCTGAAGAATTACAAACTGAAGATGAAGAAGAAATTGAAGATGAATTTGGTGAAAGAGATAGATTATTAGAATTAGGAGAAGAAAGTAAAGTAAAACAAGTATTAGATGCTTTTAATAAATATGCAATATCATATTCAATATTAGTTTCAAATCCAGATATTTTAAGAAGAAGAAAATTATATCAAGTGCCGGAAATTTTAGATTTGTTTTATATGAATAATATATCTTTTTCAATACTATATAGATATCCAGAGATATTAGAAGTTTGTAAAACTGAAGATGTTGAAGATATAATTAATGAATTAAAGAACAATAACTTAAGTTTAACAATATTAATTACACAACCAGAAATATTACTTAAATCTAGTGGTAGTAAGATTAAAAATGTAATTGATGTTTTAGAAAAGACTAATGTGAATAAGTATATTGTTTATACTTTTCCAGATATATTGATAGATGGGAATTTAGATATATTAGCAGAATCTTATGATGTTAATGCTACAAAAATAAAAGATATAAATGATATATTAAACGTTACGCAAGAAAAATATGTATATTTTGAAGATTTTGTATATAATGATTCTAAAAAGAAAAAAGAAATAGCTTCATTGTTAGGACAAATTGCAGAAGTTACAGTTATTAATGATACCTTTAATGCCAAAAATAATTTAGATTTGATTAATATTAAAAAAGGAAATGATTTAATAAAAGAAAATCCAAATATATTAAATGTTTCATATACAAAAACCGAACAAATTTTTACAATAATGGGACAAAATTCTATAGAAAAATCTATTATAGAAAAAGATATAAAAGTGTTAGAAAATTTTGATGTTAAGAAATCGGTACAAATAGTAGATTTATTAAAAAAAGAAATGCCTGAAAAATATAATAAAGTTATTGAGCAAGTACCAAGCTTATTATATAAGAGAGATGCTAAAGAATTAAAGGCTATATTTAAAGTATTAGAAAGTCATAATATATCTAAATCGTTTGTTGAAGAAAATCCAAAAATATTATTACAACAGGATGATTATAATTTAGATTCAATAATAGAAAAATTACAAAAAAATAATTTTACTGTTGAAGAAATTATTAAACAACCTTCTATATTAGTATATGGAAAAGAAAAATACTTAAAAAGAAATATTGAAACTTTTAAAAGAAATTATTTAGATTTACCTTTAAGTTTAGTTTATGTTATATCTGCTAGAAATAATGAAAAAAATATAGATACATTAATAGAATATAATATGTATGAAGATATTAAACAAACACCAGAAATATTAGCTATTAAGAATTCTACTTTGATGCAAAGATTAAAAATTGCTACAGAAAGAGATATTGACATTAAGGATAAAGAAAAATTAAATTTAGAATATTTTATGTTATCTGATGAAAAATTAGCAGAAAAGTATAATTTGAAAAGTGAATATGTTAAAACTGAAAGAAGTAATGCAGAAACAAAAGAAAAGACATTAAGAAGAGTATTAGATTCAGATTTATATGATGGATTTTTTCCAATATTATCAAAGCAAGCTTTTGTTGTATTAAAAGATTATGAAAATGATAATGTATCGTATAAAAAGAATGGTAAGATAGTTTCAAAACAAAAAGTTATTAGAGAAACATATTTAGATGTTGAAGGACAAATTGCTATGGGCGGAAGAAAAGAATTAAAAAAATTATCAACAGAGAAAATATTAAATGATAAAATTGAAGAATTGACTTTAGGTAAGAAAATAATATCTAAAGAATACGAAGAAAGGTAGAAAATGATTAATTTTAAGGAAAACATATCTATAGGAATTGCTAAAGCTGTGGATGTAGATCAAAGTGAAATATATAGTTATATTGAATTACCATCAGATTCTAAAATGGGAGATTTCGCTTTACCTTGTTTTAAATTAGCTAAAACATTAAAATTATCTCCTGTAGCTATAGCAAAATTAATACAAGAAAAATATAAATTAGATAGAAATATAGACAAAGTAGAAGCTGTAAATGGTTATTTAAACTTTTTTGTAAATAGAGAAACATATATAAAGGAAGTAATTAGCTCAATTAATGAAAAAGGTGCTAATTATGGTTCTTCAAATGAAGGTAAATCTAAAACTGTTGTAATAGATTACTCATCACCTAATATTGCAAAGCCATTTCATATTGGACATTTAAGAACTACTGTAATTGGTGGAGCTTTATATAAAATGTATAAATTTATGGGATATAATAGTATTGGTATTAATCATATAGGAGATTGGGGTATACAATTTGGTAAAGTTATGGCTGGAATTTCATTATGGAAAGATGAATATATATTAGAAGGAACTGATGATGAAATAATTAATCAAATTTTGAAGATATATGTTCGTTTTAATAAAGAAGAAGAAACAAAGCCAGGTTATACAGATTTAGCTAGACAATGGTTTATAAAGCTTGAACAAAAAGATGAAGAAGCTGTGAAGTTATGGTCCTGGATAAAAGAAATTAGTTTAAATAATTATCAAAAGGTATATGATCTGTTAAATATTAAATTTGATTCGTTTAATGGAGAAGCTTTTTATAATGATAAAATGGATGTAATTATTAGTGAATTAGAGGATAAAAATTTACTTATTGATTCTCAAGGCGCAAAAGTAGTCATGCTAGATGAATATGATATGCCTCCTTGTATAGTATTAACTTCTACTGGAACAACAATATATGCAACAAGAGATTTAGCAGCTATGAAATATAGAATTAATGAATATAAATTTGATAAGCTTATATATGTAGTGGGTGGAGAGCAACAATTACATTTTAAACAAATTTTTAAGGTTATGGAGTTAATGGGATATGAAGATGCAGTAAAAAAATCTGAGCATGTATCATTTGGTTTAGTAGTTGGAAAAGATGGACAAAAAATTGGAACGAGAAAAGGAAATTCTGTATTATTAAATGATATATTAAACGAAGCCGTTAATAAATCTTTGAAAATTATTCAAGATAAAAATCCGGCATTAGATAATAAGGAAGATATTGCCAAAAAAGTTGGTGTTGGTGCAATAATATTTAATGATTTGTGTAATAATAGAATTAAGGATGAAATATTTGATTGGGATGATATGTTAAACTTTAATGGCGAAACAGGGCCTTATGTACAGTTTATGTATGTAAGAACACAAAGTATATTAAAAAAATCAAATATAGATATACAATCAATAAATAAGATTAACTATTCGTTATTAAAAGATGATAATACATATAATGTTATTAAATTGATTTCTAATTTTGAAAATGTTTTATCTAATGCATTAAATAAAAATGAACCATCAATATTAACAAGATATATTATTGATTTAGCACAAGCATATAGTGTGTTTTATACACAATGTATAGTAATATCTGAAGATATAGAAACAACTAAAGCTAGATTGTTATTAACAAAATATGTTGGAGATATAATTAAAAAAGGATTAGAACTTTTAGGAATATCTTGCCCTGAACAAATGTAAAAAAATTATGTAACTTGTGTAAAACATGTGGATAATTTTTTGGAAAATATTACTTGTTTAAAATAGTATTTTTGTAAAAAAATATAAACATATATAAATGAATCAAAACTTTGTTGTTAGTGTAAAATATTAGTAGGCAAATCATAAAAGATTTACCTACTAGTTTTTTATCTTTTTTTAAAAAAACTATATAAAAAACATAGACAATCCAGTATAATGTAAGTGTCAAACCAACAC
>JAQVRJ010000056.1:2749-4524 GCA_028701115.1 Clostridia bacterium | reverse complement strand
AAATTTAATGTTAAAATATTTATATCAGGATTTATTGGTAATACATTAATTGCGATTATACTGGTTGCATTAGGTGAAAAAATGGGTGTTGATATTTATTTAGCTGCAGTAATTGTTTTTGTCCAAAGAATGTTAACAAACTTTTCCATATCAAGAAGAATTTTAATAGATAAAAGATTAGATGATAATAAAGAGGTACAAGAATAAAATGATAGCAGTTGTACAAAGAGTAAATAAAAGTGATTTGAAAGTAGACAACAAAATTTTTTCAAATATTGATTATGGATTTTTAATATTGTTAGGTATAGAAAAAAATGATGAAGAAAAGGACATAGAATATATAGTAAGAAAAATTGTTAATTTAAGGATTTTCGAAGATGCAGAAGGAAAAATGAATTTATCTATTAAAGATATTAAAGGAGAAATAATGTTAGTATCACAATTTACATTATGTGCTGATACTAAAAAGGGTAATAGGCCTAGTTTTATAAATGCTTAAGATCCTAATATAGCGAATGAGAAATATGGGAAAGTTATACAGTTAATACGAGATGAGAGTATTACAGTTAAAACTGGAGTGTTTGGAGCAAATATGGATATATGTCTTGAAAACCATGGCCCCGTAACGATTATATTGAATAGTAGAGCTTAAGATTACATGTAATTTACATGTAATCTTTTTGTAATAAATTTGTAATATTATATTGACATTTTGAATAAAGTAATATATTCTTATACCATAAATAAATAGGAGGATGGATATGGATAAAGTTGGTGGAACAATTGTAACCGTAGATATTGGCACAAGCTCTATTGTAATAATAATATCTAAAGTTAACAAGTTTAACAAATTGGAAGTTATTCATGTTGAAGTTAATCCTATTGAACAATTAAAAAAAGGCGAAATATTAGAACCATACAAAATTGCAGATGTTCTAAAAAAGATGTTAGTTAACATAGAAGAAGAATGTGGAATTATAATTAAGTCTGCATATGTCAATATTCCTAATAAGTATATTACAATTAGTGAAAATGATACTTGTGTTGATATTGATCAAAATTTAAAAGTCGTACAGCAGTATGATGTGGACAAATTGTTTAATACGATTAAAAATATGGATATCAAAAGTTCACAAAAGATTATAGATGTAATTCCAATCGAATATACAAATGATTTTGGAGATGTATTAATAAATCCTATTCAGGCAAAAACATTAAAGTTGAATTTAAAATCTCATGTTGTTATTGCTGAAAAATACTATATAGAAAAAATTGAAGCAATAATGCAATATGTAAAATTAAAAGTTGATGGATATATTTTACAGTCTGTTGCAAATTCAAAATTAGCACTTACACCAGAGCAAACAAATTTAGGAGTTCTTCTTATAGATGTTGGAGGAAGTACGATTGATTTATCTGTTTATTATATGAATAGATTAATTGGTATAGAGCATTTGGATTGTGGTGGATATAATGTATCAAATGATATAGCGATTGTATTAGATACAACCTTTGATGAAGGAGAAAAGTTAAAAATGCAATATCCTTTAGCAATGGATAAATTTATCCAAAATAATATTGATGTTACATATGTTAATAATCTTGGAGAAAAAGTGAAGGTAGAATCATTAACTATTGTACAAATAATTCAAGCAAGATGTTCTGAAATATTTGATATGATAAATGAAAAGCTAGATAATTTAGGAATTAAAAAATATATTAATGAAGTGGTAATTATTGGTAACGGATTTAATAAATTAAATAAAATAGATATT
>JAQVRJ010000056.1:0-2649 GCA_028701115.1 Clostridia bacterium | reverse complement strand
TATGCACCAGTAGGTGATAATAATGAAGGAATAGCAAAAATTAAAGTCATCGGTGTAGGTGGCGGTGGTGGAAATGCTGTTAATAGAATGGTTATTGAAGGTATTAAAGGTGTTGAATTTATAACTGTTAATACAGATAAACAAGCCATGAATGTTTCTAAAGCACCAGTAAAAATGCAAATAGGTGAAAAATTAACTAAAGGTTTAGGAGCAGGTGCGAATCCAGATATTGGATTACAAGCAGCTGAAGAATCAAGAGATGAAATAGCTGAAATGTTAAAAGGTGCCGATATGGTATTTGTAACAGCAGGTATGGGTGGTGGAACTGGAACAGGTGCAGCACCAATAGTTGCACAAATAGCTAAAGAAATGGGAATTTTAACTGTAGGAGTTGTAACAAAACCATTTGCTTTCGAAGGACCTCAAAGAATGCGTTCAGCAGAAAGAGGATTAGAGAATTTAAGAAGAGCTGTTGATACATTAGTAGTTATCCCTAACAGCAAATTATTAGATATTGTAGATAGAAATGCATCAATTACTCAAGCATTTTCTAAATCTGATGAAGTATTAAAACAAGGTGTACAAGGTATATCTGATTTAATAGCTGAAACAGGATTAATTAATTTAGATTTTGCAGATGTTAAGACAATTATGATGGATTCAGGTATGGCACATATGGGTATTGGTAGAGCATCAGGAGAAAATAGAGCTGAAGAAGCTGCTAAACAAGCTATTGAAAGTCCATTATTAGATACATCAATACAAGGAGCAAGAAGAGTATTATTAAATATAACTGGTGGCCCTACAATGACATTGTATGAAGTAGATGTGGCTGCAGCATTAATACAAAAATGTGTTGATCAAGAAGCAAATATTATATTTGGTTCAGTAATAGATGATGATATGGGTGATGATATATCTGTAACTATTGTTGCTACAGGATTTGAAAATGATCCAATGACTAATATGAGACAAAATTCAATTTTAGGAAAATTTGGTAATTCAGCAACAAGGCAAACTTCTCAAAGAGAAGAAATGTCAAATCCAGAAAGATTAGAAATACCATCATTTTTAAAAGGTAAAAAATAAGACAGAACTATATAATAAAAAGATGTGTATGTAGATAGAATACATGCACTTCTTTTATTTAAAATATATTGACTTTTAAATAATATAAATATATTATATATTTATGTATAGTAAAGGAGAAATTTATTATGGATAAAAAACACGGTATTGCAATGGCTTCTTTAGTACTTGGAATTGTTGTATTTTTAATAATAATAGCAATAGCGTTTAATTTAAGCAATAGAAATGTTATAGATGAAACTGAGAACACTATAAATAAACAAAACTATAATGTATTGCTTAATGATGTTAAAGAAAAAATAAGAATTGTAAAAATGCAAAATGAATTACAAGATAAATTCTTTGTTAGTAAAGGAAAAGTTGAAGAGATATTATCTACAAAAGGAACGTATGATTCAAGCACTTTAGTTGTAACTACTAGTGAAGATACACAATTAAGTCTTTTTGATTTAGGTTATGCAAAAATTGGTGATTACTTTACTAAAAATATAGCAGATAATATGCTTACTCTTTTATCAACTTTAGATAGCACTTATTATGTTATGCAGTATTCAATAGATTCTGGTTTAACATGGAATATATATATAGAACCTGTAAGTATAGATCAAGGAGTAACTCCTATAGCTAGGGTATCAAATATTTATAATATTGTATTAGATGAATTTTAGAAAAGGTATCATATTTTGTATTAATGTGATATAATATATTGATTTTGAGGTGATTGGGACTAATGCCATATAAAAACGTAGATAAAAAGATAGGCAAATCAAAAAAAGCATATAAAATAATTATTGGTATATTATTACTTATATTTCTTACTTTTATATTATTATATAATTATAACTATTCTTTTAGAAAAACAATTAATTCATATATATCATATGGTTCTATAGATAGTAATAATGCAATTATGTTAAATATAGATCAAAAAACAATAAATCATATAGTTGGTACAGATAATTATTTTGCTATATTAAAGCAAAATAATATTATAGGATATGTAACAGATAAGCAATCTTTTTCATATCCATTATCTGCAACAACCGTAATATCTTCTGCATCAGGTAATTATTTGTTATTAGCAGAAAATTCAGATAAAAAGGTTTATTTATTTAATAATAATAATTTAGTATATGAAAAAGACGTTGGTGGAAATATTACACAAATTACAGTTAATAAAAATGGATATGTAGCAGTCGCTATGTATAAAGACGGATATAGAAGTGTAATAATTGTATATAATGATAAAGGTGAAGAAATATTTACAACATATTATAAGGCGACATATGCATCTTGTATTAGGTTATTAGATAATAATAGGAAAATGGCAATTGTTGAAGTAGACACTTCAGGAATAAAAATTGCTTCAAGTATAAAGTTTATAGAAATAGATAAGTTAGTTGAAGGAAATAGTGTAGTATCTACAAGTAAAGAAATAGATACATTAATAACAGATATGGAGTTTGTTACTAATGATACAGTAATGTATTTAACAGATAGTATTGTTAAAGAAGTAAATTTAGCAGGTGAAAAGAAAGATATTTTAGATATATCTAATAG
>JAQVRJ010000016.1:5654-18118 GCA_028701115.1 Clostridia bacterium | reverse complement strand
GTTTTGATGGGAATTGAAAGTTTAGCATTAGATGCTGAAGGTGAATATGCTGTTGTTGCTGAAGCACTAGGAGGTATAAATGTTACACTTAGTCCTAATTCAAAAACAATTATAAACTTATTCGATATAGAAGAAGAATTAGTAAAAGATGAAATTACAGGTAAAGAAAGAAAAGTATTAAGCGTTGAAAATAAAGTAGAAGACGTTACACAAGCATTATTAACAATGGCAAGAGGTAGTACAAGAAGTGAAGAAGTAAATGAATTAACAAAACAGATTATAGCTGAAACTGTAGCTGAAGAATATATGGTTCATGGAATAAATTCAAATCCAGATAGTTTATATGAATCTAATGATACAGTTTTATCTGGAAATAAATTAACACGAAAGAAAAAGTTATTACCAACTATTGGTTCATGGTATGCAAGATTAGTTCAAAAAGCAGAAGAAAATGATAATTCAGATTATAAATTTCATTATAGTTATTTAACAAAAGTAATGAAACAATATATTAGAGAATATGATGGACAAATGGCATATTTTGATGGTCAATCTACATTTGAATTATTAGATGGAGCGCCTTTTATTAACTTAGATATTTCTCAATTGGAAGAAAGATTTGCTAGACCTTTAGCACAACAAATACTACTTTCTTGGATTTGGGAAAAGTATGTTAAAAAGAATAGTGAAGATAAAGAAAAAGCACGAAAGAAAAGAGTATTAGTTGATGAAGCATGGATGTTGTTACCATATCCTGAAGCTGTTGATTTCTTAAACACAATGGCTAGACGTGCAAGAAAAAGAAATGTTTCGTTAGCAGTTATTTCACAAAAATTCCAAGATTTTTATGAAAAACCTGAAGCGCAAGCTGTTTTAACATCATCAGATACAAAATTATTTTTAGCACAAGATAAAGCAGAAATTGAATATTTAAAAGAAGTATTTAAATTAAGCGAAGGTGAGACATATTTCTTACTTACTTGTCAACGAGGCGAAGGATTATTAAAAACTGGTTCTGATACAGCAATTATACAAATTCAACCATCTGCAAAAGAGTTCGAATTTGTAGAAACAAACGTAAATAAAATAGCTGAAATGAACAAGAGAAGTGAATAAAAAGAGGTGTTATTGTGAAGTTTTTAACTGGGAAAAGGGTAAAACGATTTATATGTATACTAATGGTAGTTGTGTTGCTGTTTAATGTTATAGCACCAACTGGAATAGTAAATGAAGCACAAGCAGTATTAGGAGGCATTTTATTATCTCCAATATCTTCTTTGTTAGGTGGAATAGCTTTTGCATTTCAAGCTATATTAAATGGTATATTAGGGTTAGGTGAAGTTCTTACTGGTGGAAGTCTACCTGAGGAATCGCATGATTTATTTATAAGTGATATAGTATATAATGAACTTGCGATTACGAAAGCGAATGTTTTTGATACCGATACTACAAATGCTAATCCATTATTTGTTAGTAACGATGAAGAGGGAAATGGTACAGGATTAAAAGGAATTGTATCAACATGGTATCAAATTTCAAGAATGATAGCATTAGCAGCTACTTTGGTAATGTTAGTGTATGTTGCAATTCAAATATTAATTTCAAGTACAGGTCAAAGTAAAGCAAAATATATGGATTTATTAAAAGATTGGTTATTATGTTTATTGTTAATATTTACAATGCATTATATTCTATCAGCAATATTATTTATAAGTGATTGGGTAAGTGCATTTTTCTTGTCAGTAGCGACAACAATGATGAATGGTACTGATCCATATAAATTGGTAATGGATAATACTTTTAATTTTAATGATTTTAGTATTATATATGCAATTATTTGGTTGGTATTATTGGCATTTACATTTATTATTTTTATAGCATACATAAAAAGGTTAATATTAATATGCTTTATTGTTATAATATCTCCTTTAGTAATTTTAGCAAGTACAATAGATAAACTAAGAGGAAAAGGTGGCGGATTATTAAGTAATATGTTGAAGGAATTTTCAACTAATGTAATAATTCAACCACTTGATGCTTTGTTATTTACAATAATTATATCTGCATTTACAATGTGCATGGAAAAGAATATGCCATTACCAGCAGTTGTATTTATAATTGTATTCTTTATGTTAAGAAAATGGATACAAAAATTCCTTGGACAAGAATCGGGTATGGCTGATGATAAAGGTTCAATGGGTATGGCAGCTGCAGGTGGAGCAGCAGTAATGGGTGGTGCTAACAAATTAGCTGGTAAATTAGGAAATATGGGTAAGGGTAATAGGACACCTCCTAAATTGCCAACTTCAAAAGGTAGTACACCAGGAAGTGGAGGAGCAGCTGCTGCAGCAGCTAAAAGCAAAGTTCCAGCACCTGTTTCAGGAGCATCTACGAAAAAGCCAGTAGGACCAGCAGGATCCTATACACCAGGTTTATATGATGGAAGTTTTGATGCAGCTATGAATAGCACTTCAGGTTCAGGAGCAGGTACTTCAAGTGTAGGTTCATCAAGAGGTACTGGAAGTACAGGTACTACTATTGGAGGAGGAAGTTCAGACAAAAATAATTTAATAAAACGTGAAGGTTTATTAGGTAGAGGAGCTAAAGCTACTGGTAAAGCTCTTGGTAAAGGTTTTATTAAAGGTGGAGTTGGATTGGCTGCTGGTACAATGATGGCGGGACTTAATATAGCAACTGGAAAAGATGCAATTTCTGGATTTACATCTGGATTTAGTACGGGAAGTAGTTTAACTGGTGGAGCATTAAAAGCTGCTGGTAATTTGAAATCAAACATTAGTAATAATGGTGGTATTAAAGGAGCAGCTGAAAATTTTGTAAAAGATAAAATAGCTGGTAGCGAAACACTTCATGGTAAAGATGAAGCAAAGCAATATAGAAGAGAAAGAGATGATGCAAATTCATTAGCTGATTTCTTAGATGATAATGATAATATGAATTATTTAATTGATGCAGCTGCAAAATTAATGGATGAAGATGACAGAGAAGAATTTGAGACAATGGATCAAAAGCAAAAAGAAATGAAAGCTCGTCAAGTGATCCGCGAACAAAATGAAAATGAATTTTCTCGTATGACAGGTACTGATTATAAAAAAGAACAAAAAATTTTACAAGGTATTATAAATAAAGAGAAAAAAATATATAAACAAAATAATTAATTCATTAATATAAAGGTAGGTGAGAGATATACATGTACTATGATGAAGATGAAGAGTTAGATGAAGAGTTTGATCCATATGATAATGAAAATGGTGATGATGGCGATTATGATGATAATGGTGTAGAGAAGAAAGATTCTTCATCTAGTAAACGCTCAAACTCTGTTATAGATAATGCTAAAAATAGAATAAAAGATAAAACTAAAGATAAAGTAAAAAATAAGGTATCTAATAAATTAAAAAGTAAAACAGGAAAAGTTTCTAATAGCGTAAAGACTGGTAAAAATGTTGCAAAAGGTGCAAAAAATACTGTAAATACTGCTAAAACAGCTGCGAAAACTGCTAAAACAACTGCAAGAGCTGTGAAGACGGCAATGCATGCGATGAGATTAATTATACATGCAATACAAGCTGCAATACATGCAACCATTGCTCTTGTACAGGCCATTATTGCTGCAATAGCTGCTGCATGGCCAGTTGTGTTGGCTGTAATAGTAATACTTGTTTTAATACTTGCTATTTTCGCATTAGTAAATTTCTTTAGTTCAAATTTTAAAGATATGTCTATGACATGGGGATATTTATGGTCGGGTACTTCAGCTTATGTTGATGAAGATCAAGTATCAAATTTATATTATCAACTTACAAGAAATGGTATTGATTTTCAGGAAATAGGTGCTTATGGTGAGCATAATTTTATCAATGAAAAGTATTTTAGCAAAGCAAATTATAATTTAATTGGTTCACTTCAAGTGGATGATCCTGCCAAATTAGATAAATATGGAGATTCTTTCTTAGAAGATTCAATTAGGCTTGATGATGAAGGTAATCCTATAAGTTTGCATGAATATGTTGAAAATTTATTAAATCAATCTATAAATACAAAAATTACTTATTATGGTGTTACGATGCCAATATTTAGTGTGCCTCAATCTGTTTCTGGTCTTATAAGTATATATGATGTTAGTGATGATTTTAGATCTTATACTAAAGTTAGAGATTCATATTCTTTATTATACTATACAGCTTTAGCAACTAAATATAGTGAATTATTAAAACCAGTTCAAGCTGATAAATCAGCTCAAGATTTTGTAAATAATTATGATATTAACAAATCAACGGGAGAAGAGGATATTTATCCTGAAGAAATTGAAAAAGTAGATCAATTAGGTCCTGATGGTAAAGTACTAATGGAATTACCAAGACAAACAGGTGCTAGATTATATGGAGAAGCATTATTAAGTTTTACTGGTAATAAATTTGAAGATGAGAATAGTCCATATAATGGATTGAATAAAATTAATCCATTAGAAGGAGCAGGTTTATATTTAAATAGATATTTAATGGCAGAAAAAGAAACATATACAATAAGAAATGATATGACTTTTGCTGGTATTGGATATAGAGGAGCAATATATATTACAGATGGCAATGAGTATATATATAATGCAACTATAGTTAGTAAAGTATTTCAAAGTTTATTAAATTTGCCACTAGTTAATAACGTAATAGGTTATGCAATTGATGAAGCAAAATTAAAGCTTACAGCTTTAAAAGTTGTTACTAATTGGGATACTGGAGATCAGTCATTAGCAGCAGAAAAGGATGAAACTGGTGCAATGAGATTTAAAATAAATTGGCAAAATGATATAACTGTACCTTTTGAAAATGGTTCTGTATTTTCAGATGAAAATGCAGAAAAGATATTTAATGCTAAAAATAATAATTCAAGCATATATAACTTCAAGATAGAAAATAAAGCCACAAAATTAGATATAACTAATTGGGTAAAAGCATATGCAATGCCTTGGCAATATCCATTTGCATTTCATGTTGCGACTTTATCTCCAGATGTTGGATATGAAATAGCTATCTTAGCACATAAATATCATGATTTACAATTAACTGTTAGAAATGTTGCTAAAGGAGTAAATATTGTTGTAAACCCATCAAATGAAAAAGGTGAAAAAATAATATCTGATCAAAATATTATCGAGCCAGAAATATTTTTAAAATATATTTCTACATGGTATGAAAGTACATTAAGAAGTTATGTTCATTCAAGTTTGGATACTTGGGAAAGTCGTAGCTCTGGATGGCATGAAGCACCACAAGGCAAACCATATACACAAGATGAATTAATTGCGTTAGGAATAAAGGCAGGAGATATTACATCAGATATGTTAAATTGGGAATGGGGAAAAGCAACAAATTACGATGAGGTACATAAAGGAATAGAAACAATAGAAGCACCAACGTATAATACAACTTATGAAGAAAATCATACTCATAAAGATGTAATATATACATTTAATATACCAGATACTAAAGAATTAAAAGATTTTGATGGTTATGCAAATGAAGAAATATTTGTTATTGTGAAAAAAACAGAAAAAATAACAAATCATGGATATGATGAACAAGATTGTGGTCAAAGCTTAAATTCAAGTTATAATGAAATTATTACATATGAAACAATGGAGTTAAATGAAACAATGAGTTTTCTTTATTCTAAAATTGAAACACGTAGTCATCCATCACATTCTTATTTTGATTGCGATCATGACTGCGATGAAGATTGTGAAAAAAATGGATGCAATCATGTTCATGATGATAATTGTTATAGCACATGTGATGGTTGTACGTATAATGTAGAATATGAATATGAATATGATTTTGAATACAGATATGTATATGATTATACATATCTATATGAAGATAATTATGTTGAAACAATTAATGATGATCCAGATTCAAAACAAGTAATATATTTAACAGAAGCTGAAAAGACAAATTTGGAATCTCAAGGTGTAGAAGTTAAGACTAATTCAACCGCTAAAGATTATGAAAAATATTATAGAGTTTTAGAGTTAGGTGGTCGTACCGCAATGAAACAAATTTTATTCCCTGATGTAGAAATAACATCTGATGGTGTAATAAATGAATCAGAAGCTGTAAAATATTATAGAGCTAATAGTTTTTTTGAAAAAGATTATTTAAATATTAGTTCAAGCGCAGAGACAATATTGAAATCTTTATATGATTTATATTCACAAACAGATTATACAACTTCTCCAGAAGAAGTGGATTCATTAGTCGATGAAATGGGTTTAGATGAAGTAACTCAAATTGAATCAAGTGATATGATAAATGGAATACCAAATTATTTATGTTTAGAAGGTAATCATATCCCAGTTATTCAATTGATAGAATTATTTGTAGAACAAGGAGTATTATCTGATGAACAAATAGGAAGAACAGCTTCTACAACAGATTTTGCACTTGGTGCACAATGGGTAGTTGATGATGATAGTTTTGTTACTTCTTCAATAAATGGTGTAGCAACAATACAATGTGGAGAAGGAAAAGATGTATTTGCTCCATATGATGGTACATTAGGAATTGAAGATATAGATGGTGTAAATTATGTAACAATTACAAGTGATATTTTTGGAACAACCTATTTATCAAATGTAAATGTAACAAAAACAGGTTTTGTTAAAAAGGGTAATGTAATTGGTGTAAGTACAGGAGATATTAATTATTATAGAATTGAAAGTTCTGTTGATGGAATATCAGAAGTAGCTGATCCAAAAGATGAATTAGAAGATTTAAGAGAAAAGTATTATGCAACATATACATGGCCACTTCCATCATCTGGATCAATATCTTCACCTTTTGGTTCAAGAAAAGATCCTGTTACAGGAGAAATGTCTAAACATCATGGAATAGATATTGCTGCATCAACTGGTGCAAAAATTGTTTCATATGCAGATGGTACTATTGAATCTGTTTTAACTAGCCCAGTATATGGTAATTATATTGTAGTTAAGCATTCTAATAATATATATACGTTATATGCACATATGAGTTCATATGGAAATTATGGTGTAGGTTCTAATGTTAAAAAAGGTGATGTAATTGGTTACGTTGGTAGTACAGGTAAGTCAACAGGACCACATTTGCATTTTGAAGTAAGGGTTGGAGGAAATTCATTAGAAAAAGCAATTAATCCAACATATAAATTAGGTAATTATATAACATATTAATGGGGGTAGAATGATGAAAGATTCAAAATATTATTTATTATTAATCTTTTCTATATGTATATTTATATATGTATATGCATTTATGCCATCAGTACCTTTATTAAGTGATTATTCTGATGATGTTTGGGTTAGTAATCCTGAAGATGTTTTTACAGATTTTTATAATAATGGTGTTCAAGATACTAATGCAATAAAAGATGCTTATATAGGAAATGTAAGTGTTAGTTCTCTGTTAACATCAATTAATATAGGTATTAGTTCTATGCAAACAATTTATAAGGATTATACTAATACAACAGAATCATACAATGTTAATGCAAGTAAATTATTTGAAATATATGGAATAGAAAATTATACAGAGTTTGTAAATATATATAATTCTGTAAAAAATATTTATGCAAAAAATCCAAATGATATAGTTAATATTGCAATTATTAATAAATCAACTATTATAAATAGGGATAAAATTTTAAATGTTGAAATGATTGTTGATTATAAATCAGGAACAAGAAATATATATGATATTACTATATATAATGACGAAAATATTAAAGTATTTAATGGTGCTGAATTTACTTCAAATATTAAATTTGAATATAAGGGGGAATGATTATGAAAAAAAAGATATTAATCATATCATCATTATTCATTTTCTTTATATCATTAATAATAGTAATATCGAAAACATTAATACCTATGTATAATAATGCTGAATACGAGAAAAAATTAACTCAAAAAACACAAGAGTGGCAAGAACAAATTAATAATATTAATAATAAAGAAAATGAAAATAATAATATAGAATTTGAAGTTAAGGATGTTCCTACAAATGATGTAGAAAGAATACGTATGTATATTGGGAAATATATTTCATATGTAAATGATAAAGATTATCAAGGAGCATATGACTTACTTGATGATAGTTTTAAAGAATTAAATTTTCCTACGCTTAATGATTATATTCAATATATAGAAGTAAAGTATGAAAGAACAAAAGTAATAGAGTATAATAAATATAAAATTCAAGGTTTTGTTTATGTAGTAGATACAACTGTAAAAGATTTAGGAATATATAAAAATCCTACATCATTTGCACAAGTGTTTATGTTTAAGGAAACACAACCAGGAGATTATAAATTATCTTTTGGAATATAAATAGGGTGGTGTAGAGATATATGAATGACGTTTGGAAATTAAGATTATTAAAATTAGCAGTTGTTGCAATTATTCTGGTTATAATATTTCTTATATCGCTTGGAACTGTAGGTATAATTCAATTTACAAGCAAACCAGTAGCTGATCCTATAGAACATACAACAGAAGATTTAAAAGAGACATATATGACTAATGTTTTAGATAGTATAACAATTGAAGAAGAAAGAGTAAATGATTGTGAAGAATTAATGAATAGATTTATTTCTTATTGTAATGATAAGGATTATGATTCAGCATATAGTATAATTAGTGATAATTATAAGGCTAGATATAGTGATAGTAAGGAAAGATTAAATAAGTTTATTGATTTGTATTTTAAAAATCAAAGAGATTATTCATATCAAAATTTTGCTAATTATAAGAATAATGGGAAGTATTATATTTTTAAAGTATCAATTTATGATGATTTAATGTTATATGGTAATAATCAATATAATAATACAGATCAATATAGTACAGAATTTATAATTTATGATAATGGCAATGATTTAACATTAACCTTTGATGGATATATATATAGTGAAAACAATAATATATCAATGGAAAATGAATATATAAGATTTAATATTATTACAAAAGATATATATTATGATGAAACTAGTTTTACTATAAAGGTAGAAAATTTAACTAAAGATAAAATATTAGTATTTTATGATAAAGATGTAAGATATTTCTTATATAATGGAAGTACTAGTAAATACATAGAAGCAAAAAAGAATTCAATAGTAAGTAGTAATTATCCTAATATTGTTTATTCAAATAATAGTAAGGAATTAACATTTACTTATGATAAATATGTAGGGTCATCTTTTATGAAAGATTTCAGAATTAATATTTCAACAATTTATAGTTTTAGTAATAAAGCAATATTAGAAGTAAGTAGTAATGTTGAGAATTTAATAGATTTTGCTGAAGAAACTTATTCTAATGTATATATTATATTAAAAAATTAGTAAAAATAGATTATTTTGTTGCAAATATGCTATAATTAGGGTATAATTATGCATAGATTTAAGGAGTGATCATATGAAAAAAATAATGACAATATTTATTACAATGACTTTATTAATAATGATATTTGTACCAACAGTTCAAGCTACTTCTAATTTAGAAGGTAATAAAATAGCATCAAATGTTATTGATGATATTTTTAATGGTGGTGATGATTTTATAAATGAAGGTGATACATCTAAAATTAATCAAGAACCTGTTCAAGTTTTAATACAAAATTTAACAAGTGTTGCAATGACTATAGGTGTTATAGTAGCGGTCGTTGCTGGAATAATAATATCAATTAAATTTATGATGGATGGAGCTGTTGGGAAAGCTGAATTAAAAACTGCTTTAACTCCATATCTTATAGGTGTTTGCATATTGTTTGGTGCATTTGCAATTTGGCAAATTATAATAAATATTTTCTTTAATGTATTTAGTGAGTAAAATAATAAATTTAAATTTAAGGGAGGTGTATAGCAGTATAAACGATATAGCAATAAAAATATATATAGGGGGAAAAAATGAAAAAAAATATAGTAAAGGTTTTAAGTTTAGTTTTAGTAATAGTTTTATGTTTTAGTTTTGCTGCAGTATTTGGATTTTCTAACGGTGGTTCTAACGGTGGAGTAAAAATTCCAACTGGTGCTACTGTAACTGCAAAAGGTTTAGATAATTTAGGTGGAATAATTATTGGAGTATTACAAACAGTTGCTGGCATAGTTGCCGTATCTGTATTGATATTTGTTGGTATTAAATATTTATTAGCTTCTCCAGGTGAAAAAGCTAATATAAAAGGTTCTTTAATTCCATATGTAATTGGTGCTATTTTAATATTTGCTGCAGTTCCAATATTAGGAATTATTAAACAATTTACATCAGGATTAAAACTTGAATAAATTGATAAATACATAAATTAGGAGGAAAAAAATGAAGAATGGATTAATAATATTAACAATAGTAACTCTAATGCTATCTTTTTCAATAGTTGCTTTTGCAGGTGAGATTACACCACAAGGTACACCTAGTATAGGTGCATTTAACCCTGGAGATTATATTCCTAGTGTTGATGGGAATGGCAAAGTGCTAGGAATTGGTAGTAAGATAATTGGAATTTTTCAAATTATTGGTAGTATTGTTGCCGTAGCATCATTAATATTTATGGGTATTAAATTAATGTTAGCTTCACCAGGTGAAAGAGCTAATGTTAAAGCTCATACAGTACCATATATAGTTGGAGCAGTTATGCTTTTTTCCATTGTTAATTTACTAGCAATAGTATCTCAAATAATGTCTAATTTATCAGCAACATAATATATAATAATAATAAAAACATCAAATTTGAATTTGATGTTTTTTATATGCTTATTAATTATTTTTTAGATAGATAATTTATTTAAGATTATTAATGTTCATTATATTGTTTTCCGAATTAGTATCAGGTTTATCATTTGATTGATAGACTTTTTTATTTAGTGGATATTTGTAATTATTGAATTTTGTATAATAATAATTTAATAAAAATTGTATAAATATTGTTAAGTAAAGTCCGATAAATATGATATAGTTTACTTTATATGTATAACATACAAATCCAATAGTTGATATCAAAATTATTTGATATAATGTAACTAAATATTTTGTTCCTTTTGATAAGTATTTATTATTATCTCGAATTTTGCTAAATGCTTTATGTGTTCCTATTATTATTCCAATATAACCACAAAGTATAATTATGATTTTAACATAGTAATTGTATTCTATACTTGAATCAATTTTTAATACTTGTGTTATAAGAAGCAAAAGTAATAGTGCACATGCCATAAATATTATTGCAAATATATTTTGTGTTAACCAAAGTATAATACTGGTTTTAAATGTTTTATTTTTATTCATTATTTACTCCTTAATTTCAAAAGTTTTATTATTTAGATATGCTAATTTTTCAAAGCATTTTGCTTCAAATTCAATTTTATATGCTGTTAATTCTTGATATTTTGCGTTTTGAGATTTATTTATATCTTTATTACCATATTTATTATCACCAATTATTGGATAACCAATATGTGCTAAATGTGCTCTTATTTGATGAGTTTTTCCTGTTAAAAGGTCTATATCTAACCAACTTGTATTATGTGCTTTATCTATTGATATAACTGTATATTTAGTTTGTATTTCAATATATCCTTTTTTCTTTGTATCAGATATTAAGACTATATTTTTTTTGCTATCTTTAAATAAATATGCTGTTAATAATTTTGAATTATCTTTTGGTATTCCATAAACTAAGCATCTATATTTTTTGTGTATATTGTGATTTTTAAATCCAGTTAATATTTCTTTTTGAGAATTTTCATTTTTAGCAAAAACAACTAATCCTTTAGTATTTCTATCTATTCTATGACAAGGAAGGATAGAATACATTTTGTGAGAGTATTCAGTTAAAATATCTTCTAAAGACAATTCGTTTTTAGTATCATTTTTAACACATATACCATTTGGTTTATTAACGATTAAAATATTATCATCTTCATAAATAATGTATTGTGAAATATCAAAATATGAATTTTTTATTAAAAATTCATCAGTTATATATACAGATATTTTATCGCCAAAATTTACAATACTATTTTGGCTTGTTTTAATATTATTTATTCGTATATCTTTTTTTCTTAGAGCTTTATTAAACATATTAAAACTAAGTCCAGGAAACTCATCTTGTACAACTGTGCTTAATTTTTTATTATTATTTTTTTCGGATACTATAAATTCTTTCATAATAATAGATTATATATTTTTAGTGCATAAAATGCAATAGTAAATAGATAATTATATAGTTATTTTATTATTATATAAAATAACTATATAAAGAAATAAACTGCTTCGGCTATTATGCATATAATAAAATAATTACATTAAAATACTAAAAATTATCTAAAATATTCATAAATAAGTTGATATTTTATATATAATATAGTATTATATATATGTTAAATTAGCAAAATAAATAATATGGAGGGATATAAATGGT
>JAQVRJ010000016.1:0-5554 GCA_028701115.1 Clostridia bacterium | reverse complement strand
AAATAATTACATTAAAATACTAAAAATTATCTAAAATATTCATAAATAAGTTGATATTTTATATATAATATAGTATTATATATATGTTAAATTAGCAAAATAAATAATATGGAGGGATATAAATGGTGACATTTAAAGAATTACTATTAGTACTTGCATTTGCAGTAATATTAGTCGGAGCAATATTTATAGGAGGAAATTATCTTTTACAACAAGATTATTCAACAACATCAAGTGGTCAAATCAATGTAGATGCTGATGAATTAGTAATACAGTTGGATGATAAAAATAATGCTACATTGAATAAATATATTGAACAATATGATGATACAGCTTTAGGCTATGCAGCATATATATTAAATAGAATACAAGTATATAGTATACCAGTGTGTGTAATTTTATTTGTAATTGGTGCATTCCTATATTGGGTTGTTAGTGCTAAAAAATTTGTTGAAGCAGAAAAAGGATATGGTTATATTGTATCATCAATAATATTTTTAGCTATTGCTCAAATAGCACCGTTAGTTTTTGCATTAATTGCAACTATTGGAAGGGGTTGAATCGATGAAAGTATTATTTGCAATAAATAATGAGCAAATATCTACAGCGATTATTAATAAATATAAGCAATTATATAAAGAAGACCTAGAAGTAAAAAGTGTCTATTATTTTAAAGCTTTAATTGAAGAAGTTAAAGCTAATAAGTCTTATGATAGAGTTTTACTATTTGAAGATTTAGAACCATTTCCTAATAACAATATTGAAACAATAGATCAGTATTTATTTGATAAAATAGATAGTGTTACTGATGAGGTTAATAATTCTGATATAATTTTTGTATGTCAAGAGAGAAGAACGGCTAATGATAAATTATTAAAGAGGTTTTTTAGTTTAGGTATATATAGTATACTAGTTGGAAAAGATAGAAATATCGATGCAATTTGTAAAATGATACATAGTCCACAAACTAAAAAAGATGCCAAAAAGTATATTAATTATGGTGTTGAGGATATTTATTCAAGGGATAATAATGTAGACGAAGTTGAACTTCAAAGAATAATAGCTCATTTTAAGAGATTAGGTGATCAGAAAGAAAAATATGTTGAATCATTTAATAAAGTAAGTGAGCAATACAATAATATGCAAATGAAAATCATTTGTAATTTTTTACCTGAACAGGTAAGAAAATATTTAAGCAGATATTCAGATAAATATAAGATGTATATGAAAATGAAAGATGAATTAAAGGTTAAAGTTGAATTTGAAGATCAAGATCTTGATTTATCAAATTTAAAACTAATTGATGATTCTGAAACTGAGACAGACAAGAAAAAAGTTATGGCTGTTGGAAAAATGAATGGAAAAAGAGAGCCTATTAATAAAAATATAGATGGACAAAATGTTAAAGTCGTATATGATGAAAAAACAGGCCAAGAAATCCATATTATTGAAAAAGAAATTATTAAAGAGATAACAAAAGAAGTTCCTGTTGTTATGGAACAAGAAAAAGAAATTGTAAAGCAAGTATTTGAAGTACCAAAAGATTATTCAAAAGAAGTATTATTTATAGGTGGTTCAAAAGTTGGTACTACATTTTTAATTAATGCAATAGCATATATGCTTTCAAAGAATAATATTAAAACAGCTATATTGGATATGACAAGAGAAAGAAATATGTATTATATATATACAAAAAACAATGAATTTTTAAGACAAAAAGCAGAGTTTTGTATACCCAGAGTTCTAGAAACAGGTAGTACTAAAGAAGGAATAGAAATAAATAAGAATTTATCATTATTTACTTCAGTACCTGGAACAGATAGAAAATCATATAGTCATATGAAACTATTACAAATATTAAAATCTGAATTTAAAGTTGTATTAATAGATGCAGATTTTACTACACCATTAGACTATTATAAAATGTCAAAAGATATTTTTGTTGTACAAGATATGGATATTTTAACGGTTCAACAAATAACAACATTTTTAAGAGAGTTAAAAGCAAAAGATGTAAGTTTAGATAAGATACAAGTTGTTATAAATAAATATATTAAGAGTAATGTTAGTGGCAAAAAACTTATGGAAGGTTTAGCGTATTATTATAATCCACAAATGACATTTGTAGATGAATTATTTAATGTAAAAAAAGAGTTTTTTACTGTTCCATTTAATGAAGAAAATTACGCAAAATATATAAATAATTTATATACATGTGATATGGATTTTTCAAACTTTTCACCAGATTTTCTAGAAATGATATCGGTTTTATGCAGTGTTATTTACCCAGTTAATGATGGAAATTTAGGAAAATATAAATCTAAAAAGTTTTCTATATTTCATAAATAGGAGGTATGCTATGATAGATAATACAATTAACTTTAGTGTTAATAAACAGGCAAATGATAAAATTGAAAGCGTAATGAGAGAAGTATATGCTGCCTTAGTCGAAAAAGGATATAATCCTATAAATCAATTAGTAGGTTATATTCAATCTGGTGATCCAACATATATTACTAGCTATAATGATGCTAGAACGAAGATTAGATCTGTAGATAGAGATGATTTGTTAGAAGCATTATTAAAATCATATTTAGGTGTTAAATAATGGTTAGAGTATTAGGTATCGATTATGGTGACAGTAAAGTTGGATTTGCCATAAATGATGAATTGAATATATTAGCTACGCCATTAACAACACTTTTCTATAAAGGCGATAATAATATGTTATTTGATGAAATAGATAAATATGTTACAAAATATGATATAAAAGTGTTTGTTGTAGGGATGCCTTTAAATATGAATAATACAAAAGGTGAAAGAGTATTAAAGACTGAACAATTTATTTCAAGTCTAAAAGAGAGATATAATAATATTAATATTAAGACAGTTGATGAAAGATTAACAACAAGAAGCTCAAAGAATATTATGAATCAAATGAATATTAAGCCATTAAAAAAGAAAAAAATTGAAGATACAATGGCAGCTATAAGTATATTACAATTATATATAGATATGAACAATTAATAATATATTTTGCGAAAGGAGAGAATAGAAATGGAAGAAAAAGAAAACAAGGATGAAGAATTTGAATTAGAAGAAAATGTAGTAGTATTAACAGATGATGATGGAAAAGAAGTTGAATTCGAATTTTTAGATTTAGTTGAAATGGATGATAAAGAATATGTAGTATTGTTACCAGTTGAACCATTAGAAGGTGAAGATGAAGACGAAGGAGCAGTAGTAATATTAAAAGTTAATCATTCAGATGATGAAAATGATGAAAATGAAGAATATGTTAGTATTGAAGATGAAGCAGAAGCTGAAAAAGTTTTCAACATATTTAAAGATAAATTTAAAGATGAATATGATTTTGAATAAACAGAAAAACTAGATAAAAATTATCTAGTTTTTCTTGTTCTTGTCGATAGAAATTTTAGGGCATAACCAAGTTGAATTGTTTACGCTTTTTTCTTTAGTCCAACAATTTGTTGGAGTTGCAAGTCTGTAATTTACACTGGAGTAATCAACAGGTTTTAAGGAATAAGGCTCCTCTTTGATTACTTTTTGTGTTTTTTTCCCAAAAATGCTTTGGTTAATCATGTTATCTCCAAAAATGAATTTACATATATATTATAGCATAATATTTAGAAAAATAAAAGCTATTTTTTATCTGTTGATCCGAATCCACCTGTTCTAATACCTGTAGCAGTATCATTATCAGCTTTTAAATATTGTTGAAAATATGCTTGACCTATTGCATCAAATTTTTTTAATGTTACATCAATAGGAAAAAAGTTATAATATGCAAATATTAAATTACCATCATTATCCGGGTTGTTATAATAGTCGGATTCAATTAACCCAACGCTATTTGCAAGTATTAAACCTCTTTTGCCAGGGTTTGAACTTCTATTTAATAAGAATAATGCTTCATCATCTTTAAAATATGCTTTAACACCTGTTTTTATCATTGTAGGCTTTATATCTTCAAAATCCTTATCACCTTTTAACCATTTACTAAAGTTTGCAAAAACAGTTTTCCAAATTGATGGTATGGTTATATCTTCTGGTGTTTCTAGATCATATGCTACTGAATGAGCCGTCTTTCTTATTGGTAAATGTATTTCCATATTTTCATAACCTTTACATACTTCAAATCCTCTAATTTTTTCCATTGTATTACCTCCTTGAATATACGTATATTTTAATATATATGTTTTAAAAATACAATACAAATAGAAAAAATAAGAGATAGTTAAATATTAGCTATTTCTTATTGTATATATAATAATTCATAAATCCAATCATAAAAATATATTACGCATCCTGAAAACTATATTATATAGCTTTCAGGATGCGTTTTTCTCTTTTACGACATTTACCATGATGATTTGGTTCTCATTTAGCTCAGTACTGTAGCAAATGGTGTAAGTCATTTTAGGCTTGTCAATTTCTAGTGGAAGATTAAGCTTTAATACATCTTTGTGTCCTACATATGAATTCTGTCTTTTAATTAAGTAATTCATGACCTGGATATTATTATCTACATATTCACATAAGCTGAGGCTATAGAATAGAGTTAATTGAATATCTTTTTCATTAATCTTTACAGATTCAATTAGTTTTAATAAAGATGATACGATTTTTTTGTTTGATGTTTTTGAATAAATAGCACTTTCCAGTTTGCTATTTTGAAAGATAGAAAAATTATTTTCAACCATTTTAACACCAAACATTTAATAGGACAAATTTGGGAGTTTTTGCATCCATAGAATCACTGCTTGCTATGGTGTACACATAATTTGAGCGCTTGAATTTTTGTGTAGTTTTAATTGTGTATGAGCAATCCTCTTTCTTCATTCTTTTTTTCATTACATCGAACAAGTCTTCATTGTTCTTATTAAATTTTACTATGTCTGATGAGCCACATATGAACAATGAAATGTTGAAAGGTTTGCGCGAAAACATGTCAGTCAAAATGTCGAAAAGTTCATGATAGACAGTTTCGTTTTCGATTTCTTTTTGTAAGAGCTTGAAAACTTCATCCTTACTTGTTGTAGTAATTTTTTTCATAAGAATATTATACTACAAAAATACAATTATGTAAACAGAAAACAGATATTTAGTATTTAATATACAAAATATCTGTTGAACGAATTAATATTGTAATAAAGATATAATTAATCTTTTCTTTTTCAAAAGCTTTTAAAAATACTGTATCTTCATTATCTTTAATATATCCACCACATTCATAATAATGTGTAGGAGAAAGACTGTTATTTTCCTCTACTTTTTGGATATATTTTTGGTAATCAGAAGTAATAAATACATTAATGTTGCTTTTGCAGTAATAATGAATAGGTAATTTATTTAGTTTTTCATTTAAGTTAGATTTTAAACATTCTGGCAAAAACTTCTCAATTTCTGAGTATAAGCTTTTTGGTTTTCTAGCATCGCTTTCAAACTCTAATACAAAAATCTTTTTCATATTTTGAATTATATCATAAATATGTTTAATTGTAAACAAAATGTTGTATTTTTATTCATTCGA
>JAQVRJ010000055.1:1958-4676 GCA_028701115.1 Clostridia bacterium | reverse complement strand
AGAAACACAAGATGGTACAACATTTCTTGGTGGTAATAATTTAACAATAAGTTCAAAAATAAATGGAATATTATTGGGATTTGCCCAAACAGGAAAAATTGGAGGAACATCAGAATATGCATTTTTATGTGCTGAAAATATTAATTTAGTATCTGTAATAGAAAAAGATGCATTTATTATAACAAGTAATTTTATAATGGGTGATAACTCTAAAGTTCAAAGAGATTTATATGTTATAGGTAATCATGTTAAATTTAATGATGCAATAATTGGTAGAGATTTAAAGGTTTTAAGTAATGATATAAATATTGAAAATACAACTGTTTATGGCGATTTATCTATTTCTTCAAGTAAAATTGTTTTTGGAGAAAATGTTGTAGTTGCTGGTATGTTAAAATATAATGATAATGCACAAATTACAGGTTTAGAAAATGTTTCTGCTGGTGAAATAAATAAATATCCAGGAACAACATATGAACCAATTGGAGAAGATAATAATGTTCAAGATATATTCTTTAATTTTGTTTATGTAGTATTATCTGCATTCTTAATTGGTGCAATTATTAATTTATTATTCCCTGGTGTATTTAGAAGGTTAGTAGAAAGAACGTCTAATTATGCTGTTGGCGGATATGCAAAATCATTCTTAATTGGAGTATTAGCATTAATAGCAACACCAATAGTAGGCTTAATTCTATTGTGTACTGTAATTGGAATTCCATTTGCAATATTCTTAACGTTTGCATATGTAATAGCAATTGCTATCACAACTATAATAGTAGGATATCTATTAGGTAAATTAGTATTAGAAAAATGGTTTAAGCAAAAAGATAATGTGTATGCATCTTTAGCGATTGGTATTGTTTTGATTGAATTGTTAAAATTAATTCCATTTGTAGATATTTTAGTTAATATTTTAGTATTGTTTATTGGCTTAGGATTAATTGTTAAGATACTAAAAAAAGAAAAAAATTGATCCAACTATTGATTTTCAGGATACCTCAAAAGAAACAATAATAGAATAATTAAATATTAAAAAAGCTTTTATGTATTCTTACATAAAAGCTTTTTTATATATAATAAATATTTAGAGAGAAAATATATATACAATATATACATATTTGTAAAAAAATGATATAATATATAACAAAGTTTAGTAATGAAAGGAATAAAATGTTAGAATTAAAAAATGTAAGTTTTGAAAAAGATAATAAAAAAATATTAGATGATATAAATTTCATATTAGAAGATAATTCGTTTGTTGTAATAACTGGCAAAAATGGATCAGGCAAATCCACTTTAGCTAAAATAATAATGGGAATTGAAAAGCCAACAACAGGAAGCATTGTTTTAGATAATTTTGATATTACGCAAAAAGAAATTGATGAAAGGGCTAATCTAGGAATTTCATATGCTTTTCAACAACCTGTAAAATTTAAAGGAATAACAGTAGAAAATTTAATAAAATTATCCGCAAAAAAGAAAATAAATAGAAAAGAAGTATGTGATATATTATCTAAGGTTGGATTATGCGCCAATGAGTATTCTAAAAGAGAGGTAAATGGACAATTATCTGGTGGGGAATTAAAAAGAATAGAAATAGCATCTGTAATAGCAAAAGAGTCAAAGATTATTTTATTTGATGAGCCAGAAGCTGGTATAGATTTATGGAGTTTTAATAATCTTATTAATACATTTAAAGAATTAAGAAAGAATATATCTGGAGCAATTGTAGTTATATCTCATCAAGAAAAAATAATAAATATTGCAGATAAAGTTATTTTAATGAATGAAGGGAAAATAGAAAAAACATATAATAAAGATTCTTTACATGAAGTTTTAGCATCATCAATTTGTTGTAAATTACAAGGAGGTGCACATAATGGATAATATAGATAAAGAATTATTAAAAACAATTTCAAATTTCGATGAAAATATTCAAGGTGCATATAACATTAGAAAGAATGGTGCTGGTGTAGAAAGAAAAGTAACAGAAAATGTTAATATTGTAACTAAGACTGATGTATCTGGAATAGATATTATTGTAAAAGAAAATACAAAAAAAGAAAGTGTTCATATACCAGTAATAATTACGAAAAGTGGTTTAATGGATGTAGTATATAATGATTTTTATATAGGTAAAAATGCTGAAGTAGAAATAATTGCTGGATGTGGTATTCATAATGATAATTGTGATACTTCAGAGCATGATGGGATACATAGGTTTTATTTAGAGGAAAATGCTAAAGTTGTATATATTGAAAAACATTATGGTGAAGGTGAAGGTACTGGTAAAAAAATATTAAATCCAGTAACAGAAGTATATTTAAAATCTGGTGCTACAATGGAAATGAATACAATTCAAATTAGTGGCGTTGATGATGCAAAAAGAATCACTAAAGGTGTATTAGAAAATGATACTAGTTTAATAATAACTGAAAAAATTATGACAGAAAATACACAATGCGCAGAAACAGAATTTAATGTAGAATTAAATGGTGATAATTCAAGTACACATGTTGTATCAAGAAGTTTTGCAACTGAAAGCTCAAATCAAAAATTTGTTTCAAAAGTTATTGGAAATGCAAAATGTTTTGCACATGTTGAATGCGATGCAATAATAAAAGATAATGGAAAAGTTGTAGCAATTCCTCAAATAATAGCTAATAATGTAAATGCAAATCTTATACATGAAGCTACTATAGGAAAAATTGCAGG
>JAQVRJ010000055.1:0-1858 GCA_028701115.1 Clostridia bacterium | reverse complement strand
TGTCATATTATAAATCTTATTTGACTTTCTGTTAATAATAGTATAGTATATACAAGAAAAAGGAGAATTATAATATGAAGAATGTACCTAATATTATAACAATAATTCGAATTATATTATCAATTAGCTTGTTATTTATAGAACCAGTAACATGCTTATTTTATATTATATATCTAACATCTGGTTTTACAGATATATTAGATGGTTTTCTTGCACGTAAATATAATATTACAACTGAATTTGGTGCAAGATTAGATAGCATTGCAGATTTAATATTCTATGCAATACTAGTTTGGATTTTCTTGCCATTAATTACTATAACAACTGTAGATATAGTTTGGGTTGTTGCCATTGCACTAATACGTTTTGGAACTTTAGGTTTAACATATTTTAAATACAAAACATTTGCATTTTTACATACCTATTTAAATAAAATTACATCATTTTTAGTATTCTTTTATCCTTTAGTGTTAAGTTATGTGGATATTAAAGTTATTCTTGTATTTGCTACATTATCTGCAGTTGAAGAATTATATATAGATATGAAAGCTAATAAGTTAATGACTAATATTAAATGTGCATTGTTTTTGGGGGATAGGTTAAGTAAATAATCAATTTATTAATTTAATAGTTAAACATTTTTATATATTAAATGTAAATATTTGAAAAAAACAAAAAAAGTAATATAATGTACTAAATAAAGGGGTATATAAATGAAAAAATTATTAACTATAATTTTAATCATAATATTTATAATAACATTTGCATGGACAATATCTATCAGCTCAGATTCAATACATTTAATTGAATGTCATGATGATTGTTGTAAAAAATGTGTAATGATACATAATGCAGATATATATGTCAAAAACACTGTTACAATACTGTTTATTGTAATATTGTTTTCGTCATGTAGAAAATTGTTAGATTCAATAAATAAAAATGTGAGACTAGTTCCTATATTAAATTCACTTATTATATTAAAGGTTCGCTTTAATGAATAAATTTAATACTATTTTAAGTTTTCGTAAATATAATAAAATAATATAAATATAGGAGGTTTTATCGTGAAAATAGATAAAATAGTATTAATATGCGTTTTAGCATTGATTGTTATAGGAGTAATTTGTTTACTAGTTTTTTCAACTATTAGTCCTAATAATGCTAATAATGATGAAAATAAATTAACAGTTGTTACAACAAATTTTGTATCATATGATTTTGTAAAACATATAGTAGGGGATAAAGTAAATATTGAATATTTATTAAAACCGGGAGTTGAATTACATGGTTATGATCCAACAGCTCAAGATATAATTAAAATGAGTAATGCAGATTTAGTTATATATGTTGGAACTACATTGGAAAATTGGATGGAAAAGGTTAAACCTACAATAGAGCAAACTGGCGTAAAAGTAGTTAGTTTAGTAGATATGATAGAATTATTGCATCACGAAGAAATAGATGGTGCACAAGAAGATGAGCATGAAGGAGAAGAACATCATCATGAATTTGATGAACACGTATGGACTTCACCAGCAAATGCAATAATAATAGTTGAAAATTTAGTAATAGAATTATCTAATTTATTACCTGAATATGCAGATTTCTTTAGTGCAAATGGACAAGCATATATAGCGCAAATTAGAGATGTTCAAGCCCAAATACAAGAAATAGTAGATAATAAAGTAAGAGATAGATTAATATTTGGCGATAAAATGCCTATGGCATATTTTATTCATGAATATGGGCTACAAGTTAGTGCGGCATTTGCAGGTTGTAGCACAGAAACAGAACCTAGTGAAGCTACAATTGCTAATTTAATAAACAAAGTAAAAGAATATAAAGTACCAGTTGT
>JAQVRJ010000054.1 GCA_028701115.1 Clostridia bacterium | reverse complement strand
TATAATACCGAAGAAGAAATGAATACCTTTGTTAAGAAATTAATAAGTGTAGTAAATATGTTGAGGAGGAAGAATAATGAATATGTGGAATGAATTGGCAGAATATTTAAATAATAAGAATGTTTTAGAAATAGGTTGTGGGATAGGTCAAAAAACAAAAAATATTATAAATTATGCTAATAAAGTAACTGCAATTGATATTTCTGAGAATAATATAAAAATAGCCAAAGAACAATTTTTAGACAATAAAAACATACAATTTTTGGTAAAAGATGCTTCGAAATTAGATTTTAGTAATAAGAAATTTGATGTAGTTATTACGACTGATAGTTTCCATGAGATTGATCCAAAAATTCAAGAGCATGTTTTAAATGAAATGATTAGAGTTACAGATACAATTATTTTTATAGAACCAGATGAAGTATCTGTAACAAATGAATTGTTTAAAATTTTTGATCCACTTGAAAATCATTCGTTAAGAATTAAAAATTCTATTAACAAAGTTTTTGAAACTATGCGTAAAAATCATTATATATTAAACAAACATAATGATTATAATGATGTAACAAAATTTAAGACGACTGATGAAATGTATGATACACTTTTGGATTGGTGGAGTGATATAAAAATACCAACTAATACTAATGAAAAAAAGCAAATGATTGATGAGATAAAAAAGACTTTAAAAGAATTTGATATGCTAGATAAAATGGAAATTTTTGAAAAAATTCATTATTATGTATTTTTAAAGGAGGTTTAAAATGTCAGTTTTGGTTAATTTTAAGATTTGTGATAATGCAAAGGAATGTGGAGGTATTGTAGTATGTCCAACAGGAGCATTATCTTATAATAATGAAAAAAACACAATAGTAATTGATAATAAAAAATGTATTTCTTGTGGATTATGTGAAAAAGAATGCCCTATTGGTGCAATACAAGTTGCTAAAACACAAGAAGAATATATAAAATTAGAAAATGAAATAAATGAAGATGTAAGAACAATAAAAGATTTATTCGTTGATAGATATGGATCAATTCCTTTATCTGAATTCTTCGTGTTGGATTCTGAAAATATTAAAAACAAAATAGTAAATGATAATATAACTTTAATTGAACTTTATAATGATGATTCTATTAAATGTTTATTGAAATCTATTCCAATAAAAGATTTAACAAAAGATATGCCTCAGGATACACTTTTTTATAAAGTAGATGCAAGTGATGAAAATTGCAAGGAATATAATATTAAAGAATTACCATCTTTGTTAATTTTTAAGAGTAATAAAATGTTAGGTAGTATAGAAGGATATTATGAAAGTAATCGTAAAAAAGAATTATTAGAAGAAATAGTTCAAATAATGAAAGAATAGAAGACATTTATTAAATTTTAGATAAAATTCAAATAAAAATATTGAGGTGGTAATATGAAAATTGCAATTTTTGCAGATATCCATGGGAATAAAGAAGCATTAATAGCTATATTGAAAGATATAGAAATGCAAAATATAAAAGATATAATTTGTTTAGGAGATGTAATTGGATTAGGCCCCAATCCTAAAGAATGTATGAATTTAATAATTGAGAATAATATTAAAATGGTTTTGGGAAACCATGAGTTATATTGTTTAGTCGGCACGCATATAGATAATACAATTGAAGAGGGAGAAGAAAATCATCATCAATGGATTAAAGGTCAATTAAATGATAAGCACTTTGAATATTTAAGTAAATGTAAATTATCTTTAGAAGAAGTGTATAATGATAAAAAAGTTTTATATGAGCACTTCCTATTAAAAAATAATTCAAAAAATGAGTTTCCATATTGTAATTTGGATATATTAAAAGATAATAGTATAAATCAGTTTATTGATAATTTAGGGTATGATTTAGTTTTTGTTGGTCATGAACATAAAGAATTTTCTATAAATAATAAATTATATTGTGTTGGAACATCTGGATGTAGATTGGATAGTAAAACAAGATATATAATTTTTGATACAGATAAATTTAATGTTGAAACAATTTTAGTAAAGTATAATAGAGAAGCATTTCTTGATGAATTATTAAAATATGAATATCCAGAAAGACTATTTATATCAAAGTGGTTTTTTGGTTATGAAATTGATAAAAAGTTTACATAATGTAGGTTTCTAATAATATAAATAAAAAATAAAAATATTCAAAAATATATTGATTTGATAAAAGATATATGATAATATTTTAATAAATATACGAAAGAAGATTTTAAAATATTATTTTAAGAAACGGAGTGATTGTTGTGCAAAGAACAGAATTTAAATATGAAGTAGTAGAAAGTTATGGTGTTATTTCTGAAAGTGCTTCAGGATGGAAAAAGGAATTAAACAAAATTAGTTGGAATGGTGGAAATCCTAAGTATGATATTAGAGATTGGGCACCAGATCATCAAAAAATGGGCAAAGGTGTAACATTAACTGATGAAGAATTTACAGCATTAAAAGAATTAATTAACAAGTTGTAGAGGGTAAAATATAATGTATGAGGATAATTATTTAAAAATTACATTATTTCTTATAGTTATATTTTTGATAATTGTTGGGGCATATTTTTCATTAAATATGTTCTTTCATTTTGATTTTAATAAAACAAAGGATAAAGTAGAAGAACCTGATATAAGGACTAATGAATCTGTTTGGCAATTTGATATAACAAAACCTTTTGATATTGAAGAATATAAAAAATTAAAAATACCAATAATAATATGTTTTGGAGCAAAAGAGAGTCAAGGATGTAGTTATTTGATTGAGGATTTACGAGAGCTTAATCAAATATATAAATATGAATTAATAATCAAATGTTTAGATGTATGGGAATATCCTAAATTGGCTGAAGGATATGTTAATAGTATATTGCCAATTACCATTTTTATAGATAGAAATGGTAATCCATATTATTCAAATAAATATGATATGAGTACATTTAATATTGAAAAAGATGAAATGGGTAATCATTATAGAACGACTTGTGCAGGTTCAATATTAAGAGATGTATTAAATAAAATAATTGAAGAAATGAAACAAGATGCTCAAATCAGTTGTGAAATATAAAAGTTTTTTTATATTTCATTTTTTTATGGAATTTATGAATCTATTATGATATAGTAAATACAAAATGGAGGTAATTATGAAAAAAGGTTTTGATTGTGATTTATATTTAAAAGTTCAAAAAGAAAAAATTGAAGAAAGAATAAATATGTTTGATAAACTCTATATTGAATTTGGCGGAAAAATACTTGATGATTGTCATGCAAGTAGAGTCCTTCCTGGATTTTTACCAGATGCAAAAATACAATTGCTTAAAAATTTTAAAGATGACATAGAAGTAATATTTTGTATAAATGCAAAACATATAGAAAAAAGTAAAATACGTGCAGATTATGGTATTAGTTATGAAATGGAATTATTACGTTTAATAGATAATTTGCATGAGTTAAATATAAATATAAATAGTGTAGTTATAACAATGTATAAATGCGAAGAATGTGTCCACCGATTAGAAAAAGCGCTTAGAAATAAAAATGTAAAAACATATATACATACTTTAATTGATGGATATCCAACTGATATAGAATTAATAGTAAGTGAAAATGGATATGGCAAAAATCCATATATTGAAACTACAAAAAAATTGGTTATAGTTGCAGCTCCTGGACCAAATAGTGGTAAATTAGGAACTTGTTTATCTCAATTGTATCATGAATATAAAAAAGGAGTAAAAGCAGGATATGCAAAATTTGAAACATTTCCAGTATGGAATTTAAGTTTAATGCATCCTGTTAATGTAGCATATGAAGCTGCAACAGCAGATTTAAATGATATAAATATGATAGATTCATTCCATTTAGAGGCATATGGAATAAATGCTGTAAATTATAATAGAGATATATCAACATTCCCAATATTGAAAAATATATTAACAAAAATATCTGGAAAGTCTATATATAATTCACCAACCGATATGGGTGTTAATATGATAAAGAGCTGTATAATAGATGATGATGTAGTTCAAAAAGCAGCAAAGATGGAAATAATTCGTAGATATTATTTTGCTTTGTGTGAATATAAACAAGACATATGTAAAAAAGATATTGTAGATAGAATAGAAACATTAATGAATGAATTAAATTTATCAATAAATGATAGAAATGTTGTAAAAGTTGCTTTAGATAAATTTGAAAAAGAAAATAAAGAAGTAATTGCTATTGAGCTTCAAAATGGTAAAATACTAACTGGTAAAGAATCAGAGCTATTAAGTGCATCTGGTGCAATGCTATTAAATGCATTAAAAGAATTAGCAGGTATTCCTGATGAGGTATATTTATTATCTTCAGATATGTTGAAAGCAATTTTAAGTTTAAAAAAGAAAACAACATACAAAACATCATATTCATTGAATGTTCAAGAAATACTTATTGCTCTTAGTATTTGTTCTAAAACAGATGAAATAATTAAAAAATCTTTAGATCAAATAAATAAATTGCAAGGCTGTGAAGCGCACGCATCATATATTATAGAGCAAAGTGAAATAAATATTATTAAAGGGTTAGGTATAAATTTAACATGTGAACCTAAAATGTAAAAATAAGGAGAAAATTGTGAAAAAAATTTTAATTATTTGTTTAGTTTTAGTTTGTATATTAGGTATAGGAGTTTTTTTGTTATTGAATAAGAGTAATGTTTCAAATATAACA